>DASTLN010000090.1:0-21828 GCA_035714925.1 Dehalococcoidia bacterium
GCCCTTGCAGGTTTTCTTTCAGCCATAGTCCTCGCTCCTCGGCGCCATGATTATCGTGTCTTCATCTGTTGTGCGGCCGCAGTTCGAGCGCCTTGCTGACCGATCAGTCTTCGGGCAGCGCAGCAAAGTCACGCTTGGCCCTGCGATACCACCCCATTGCCGCAATGGGATTCCGCCACCTACCCTTCATCGCTTTCAGGGCGCTTTCGTGCGTCTTATCACCCCCTGCGACCGCTTCCTTCAGGTGGCCATCTTGCGCCTTTATGACCTGATCGGCGGTTTCTCGCTGCAGCGGAAAGTCACACGGTCCGCCCAATTGTTTGCACGTCATTGTCTTCATCGGTTCGCCTCCCTTCTTATGATTCGGCCGTCAACCTGGGCCACATGCCGGCACGGCGGGCTCGTTGGCCGCTACCAGTAAGACTCGGCGGGCCGGACCTCAACGGCGCCTCCGAGGCGCGCAGCGGGGACCCGGGAAGCCAGCTCGACCGCGGCGTCAATGGAGTCCGCTTCGATGACGAAGTACCCGCCGACCGCTCCCATCCTGTCAACGAAGGGGCCCTCGGTCGCCTCGGTCTTGCCGTCCTTTACTCGAACCGTGGTTGCCTGCTCCGGCAACCCGAGGGGCAGCCCCGGTTCGACGCCGGGCGTGTTGTTTATGGAGCTGTAGTCGGTCCAGACCGCCTTCTGTTCATCCTCCGAGAGGGTCGCCCAAGCTTCTGGTGAGCTCGGAAGGGGCGTGGTCCCCTGATAGATCAGCAGCACGTATTTCATCGTTGTTCTCCTCTCACTCAAGGCTTGCCATCTGCGCTGGCGGGCCGGCGGGCGGCGCTAGGCCTGCCGGGACAGCTGCCTCAACTGGACCAGGCCGCAGGTTTCGATCGCCACGGGGTCAGCTTGACCTCATCTCTGATCTCCCTCCTGTCACATAATCCTTGTGTGGCTCGTCACTCCTATGACGAAACAAACCGGGAGAATGTGACCGATGGATGGAGAATCGCTGGCAGAGCGCTTCGAGGCCGACCGCAAGCGATTGCAGGCGGTGGCGTACCGGTTGCTGGGCTCGGCCAGCGAGGCCGACGATGCGGTACAGGAGGCCTGGCTGCGGCTGAGCCGTTCCGACACCAGCGAGGTCGAAAACCTGAGCGGTTGGCTGACTACGGTGGTGGCGCGGGTGTCGTTGGATATGCTGCGCTCGCGCCGGTCGCGGCGGGAGGAGCCGCTGGCGCTGGACGGCGAATTCATTCCCGACTCTGCCGATCCGGAGCGCGAAGCGGTGCTGGCAGAGTCGGTCGGGATGGCCATGCTGGTGGTGCTCGAGCACCTGGCCCCCGCAGAGCGCGTGGCGTTCGTGCTGCACGATGTCTTCGGCGTGCCCTTCGAGGAGATTGCGGGCATCGTCGGCCGCTCGCCTGCCGCCACGCGTCAGCTCGCCAGCCGTGGCCGCCGCAGGGTGCAGGGCGCGTCGGAGGATGGCCGCGCGGCGGACGTGGCGCGACAGCGGGACATCGTGGAGGCATTCTTCAGGGCTTCGCGCGCGGGCGACCTTCAGGCGCTGCTGGCGGTGCTGGCTCCGGACGTGGTGCTGCGACCTGACGCGGAGGCGCTGCGGATGGGCGCGCGAAACGGTTGGATTGCGTCCGATCTTCACGGCGCAGAAGCGGTCGCTACGCGGTTCGCCGGCCAGGCTCAGGGCGCACAGCCAGCGTTGATCGATGGCCTGCCGGGCGGGGTGTGGGCTGCCGGCGGCAGACCCATCGTGGTGTTTGGCTTCACGATCCGGAACGGCAGGGTGGCCGAGATCGAGCTGGCGGCCGATGTCGAGCGGCTCAGCCGGCTGAAGATCGAGATTCTGGCGTAGCGCCTGACCTCAGGCTGCTCATCCGCTCCCGCGCTGAAGCGTGGCAGTGGCATCAAAGCGCATCTGTGTTTCGAGGACGAGGCTCACTGCGCCGCGAAGGTTGACGAGTTGCAGTCGGTCATCCAGGCCTGGTGCGAGATGAAGGCGGAGTCGCGTCCGCAAGACCACGAGCAGGGGGTCAGGCGGCGTCGGCGGTATCCACCCGCATGTTGGCATCCATAAAGCTGTCCAACTCCTCGTGAGTCAGCGGGTGGCTGAACAAGAAACCCTGGCCCTCGTCGCAGTCAAGGTCGCGCAGGTGCTGCAGCTGGCCGGTGGTCTCGATACCTTCGGCCACAATCTGCAGGTTTAGCTTTTGGCCCAACGCGATCGTGGCGCCGGTTAGAGCGGCCTCCCTTTCGGAAACGTGAAGATCCGTGATGAAAGACTTGTCGATCTTCAACACATCGATGGGGAATCGCTTGAGGTACGTGAGTGAGGAGTAGCCGGTACCAAAGTCATCCAGGGCAAGCTTGACACCGAGCTGCTTCAACGCCGTGAGCGTTGCCTCGGCGCTCTCAGGGTCTTCAAGCATCGCACTTTCTGTGATCTCGAGCACGAGGTGGCCGGGGGGAGCCTGCGTTTCGGCCAGCACTCTGCGAACCACGTCCACAAAGTTGCGATCGTGAATCTGCTTCGGCGAGACATTGACGCTCGTCAGCAGGGCCTCGCCCGGGAACCGCCGCTCCCAATCCTTGATCAACAGGCAGGCGTCCCTCAGGACGAATTCGCCGATATCGAGGATGACGCTGCTTTCCTCTGCCAAGGGGATAAAGGTCAGTGGCGGAATGATCCCTCTCGTCGGGTGGTGCCAGCGGGCCAGCGCCTCGGCGCCGGAGACCTGACCCGTCGCCAGATGCATGAAGGGTTGGTAGTAGACGCGAATTTCCTTGCGCTCGACCGCGTGCCATAACTCCGCGAGTAAGGCCTGGCGTTGATTGATCTGCGTGTGCATGCCGGTCTCGTAGACCTGCACGCGACCTTTGCCGCGGTTCTTGGCCGCGTACATGGCGATGTCCGCGTTACGGATCAGCTTGTCGCTGGTCGACTCAGAGTCGCCGCTGGCGATGCCGATGCTGGCGGTCACGACGACTTCGTTTCCGTCGATTTCCGCCGGCGCGCGAATCCTATTAAGGAGTTCGTCGGCAGTCCCACGGGCCTGATCGAGCGTCTGGAGGTCCTCCAGGATGATGGCGAACTCGTCGCCGCCGAGGCGGGCCGCGGTGTCGCCGCCGGACAACGCCTGCGAGACTCGTCCTGCAATGGTCACGATCAGTTGATCGCCGACAGCGTGGCCGAGGCTGTCATTTATCGACTTGAAGTTATCAATGTCGATGAAGAGGACGAAGACGAGCGCCTTCGTGCGCTGAGAGCGTTCTATCGCATGGTCCAACCGATCCTGGAAACGCGCACGGTTCGCCAGGTCGGTCAGCGGGTCATGAAAGGCCTGGTGTTTGAGTTGCTCTGTCAGCGTATGACGCTCAGTGACGTCACGGTAGCTGAGAACGCGACCGGCGCCGCCTTCTCGTCTATTCAGTGCCCGGGAATGGCGCTCTACGATCCGTCCGGACTTGAGGTAGAGCACATCGAACGTCTCTGACGCTTCTTGCTCGCGGAAGATGGCCAGGGACCTCTCGGTAAAAGCCGTTGGGTCGATCAGCCGTCGCGCGATCGCAGCCAGCCTTTCCTGCGGCTCAACGGTTTCGAAGTGATCGCTGGGGAGCTCGAGAATCTCAAAGTAACGTCTGTTGACGTGCAGGACTTTTCCCGCCCCATCTATCGCCATCACCCCTTCTTCTGTCGCTTCAAGCGTGCGACGAAGCAGCTCTTCCGAGGCGCGAATATCCGTAGCCGCCGCCATCAACTCCTGGGAGCTGATCTCAAGCGAGCGTTCGAGCATCTCTCGATCCGCTTCAAAAGATTCGTACGCTTCGTCAATCTTCTGCACGAGCGGCTCGAGCTCCTCGGGCAAGTTCTCAGGATCGGCGACTACCTGACGAAGCTGGCGTTTAAGCAGCCGATGCATGTCGGATGTCTTAGGCCGCTCGCTCGGAAAGCGTCGTGATGGTCATCGTCTGGTTGTGCAGCTCACAGCGCGCGTTGGGCGTGAAGGGCGATATCTCGCCGTAGGAGTAGAAGCCCGCGAGGACTGCCTTGTCGCCGAGGACATCCCGGACGGCCTCCACTTCCTCCTCGATACGCTGCTTGAGGACCATCTTGCGCCCGACGCAGCTCACGAGGATCGCAAGGTCTGGTGAGGCGTCGCCTACCGCATCCAGGCATGTCTGCGCCGCGTCGGAAGCGCCGTCGACCAGCCGGTCGAAGTTCGCCTTCATGAGGCGGGCGTACGCGCCCTCAGGCATGTCACCGGCAAAGGTCATGCTCTGCCCCGCTTCGTCGACACCGAGGATTGTGCGTACAACCGGCGTGCCGTCGTCGGTGCGCAGGCTGAGCGGGAACAAAAGGCCGGTCGCGGGTAGGCCTGCCGCGTGCTCACCCAGGTAGGTCTTGTACAGATCAAGCGCCGACTTGCCATCGAGCTCATAGAGGATGTTGCCTTCGGAGCGAGTGATCAGGCGCTCCGGACCAAAGGAGTCCCAGCCGCCCAGCGAGGCATAGCCGATGCGAATGTGCGGGCCATACAGGCCCAGGAGGCCGATGTGACCGGACGTCTTCTCCATGCCATGGATCACGGTCGTCTCCTGGAAGCGGTCGCCGTCGCCGGCCAGGCCTCCAGTGACGCCAACCGTCGCGGGCAGGCGATGCGCCAGGCCGCGGACGACCTCGCTACCGTTGACGTGGATGCCGTCCGAGAGGACGAAAACGTGGACCAGGCCATCGTGAGGAATCGAATCGGCCAGCCGCTTGCCGGCATCGAAGCTGTCGCCGGCCTGGGAGATGTCGATTCCGGCGTAGTCGAGTGTAGTCCCTTCAAACTGGACGGCGGTAATGCTGGCGGAGTCGTCTCGAACGTTCGTGTCGAGGATTTCGCCTGCGGTCGAGCAGCCGAAGACCAGCGCGGCAGGGTAACTCGCATGAATATCCTGCAGGAAGGCCTCTTGGTTGATGGCCTCGCCGCCAGCGAAAACCAGCACCAGATCGGCGCCTTCAAGCCCGCCCGTCGCTGAGGGCGACCATCCCGTCGCCACAGTCCATGATGTTTGCTCGATCTTCATATCTACCTCTGTACCCTCATGTCGGCTGCCCGCGCCTTTCGTTGTCTTCGGGTATTTTCATGAAAACATGAGGCCATCTCTCTACCACGAGCATTCCCGGGCGATTCCAGGTCGCTGACCGGCGGCGGCGAGACGACGCGCTGCATACGCTTCGAGGACGAGGCTGCCTGCGGCGCAAGTCCGGCGAGCTGCAGTCCGCGGGCCGCGCCTGGTGCGAGATGGGGGCGAAGTGGGGCCGCGCGTAGCCTCTGGGAGCCCGCGACCTTAGACTGGCTGACGAGTGTTATCCCGGATCCGCAACCGTCGACTTGAGAGTCTGGGGGCACCCCAGGTCGTCTACCTGCTGGCCTACAACATGACGTGGGGCATCGGCATGGGGGCGAACATCACGGTGCAGAACATCATCTGGCCCAACTACTTCGGCCGCCAGTTCGTCGGCACGATCCGCGGTATCGTCTTCCCGATTTCGGTCATCGCTGCCGCCGCGAGCGCGCCGCTTTTCGCGACGCTGCTCGACGCGTTCGATGAGGACCGCTACGTGTGGATTGTGACGCTGGGCGGGTTCTGGGCCGCGGCGCTGCTACTGCTATCGGCGAAGCGTCCGGTGTTGCGGGCGGCTGCGTCCGACGCCGGCGCGCAAGAGGCCGCGGGGGCGTAGGGATACGCTTCTAGGCGGACGTTATTCACGCCAGGCTGAGCCTGTCGAACCACGGAGGCTGCGTCCTTCGACAGGCTCAGGATGAGGTTCGCCCGCCTGAAGCCAGACCCGAGGCGGGCTACATCCCCATCGGGATCGCTTCGTGCACCTCGATCTCGAAGCCGTCGCCGGACTCGAGATGCGGGTGGCCTTCGAGCAGCTTCAGAGCCGCCGCCATGTCCGCGGCCTCGAGGATCGAGTAGCCGGCCACGTGCTTGTCGCTGCCGGAGCTGCCGGACTTCGTGAGCTTCTGGCCGCCGGCGAGCGGCGCGCCCATGTCCACGAGCGCGCTGCCGGCGCGTCCGGCCCAGGCCATCCAGGGCTCCATGCCCTTCTGCATCTCCTCCGGGGTTGCGTTCGCCATCTGCTCCGCCGCCGAAACCGGCGCGTGATAGATCACCATGAACTTCGCCACAACTTACCCTCACCTTTCATCATCTGCCGGCCATGGGGCCGTATCCACCTGAAGACGCGAGAACGATACTCATCGCATGAAGCGTTAGTCAAGCCTTACGGATGTAAACGACTTATTTCGTGCCCATCGGCGCCAGCCCGAACGCCTCCGCCAGCAGACGGTACGACGCCTTACGCGCTTCGTGGCTGTGGATCACGGTGATCAACATCAGCTCGTCGATGCCCAGGGCTTCGGCCATCCCCGCCAGCCCCTCGTGCACCTGCTGCGTGCTGCCGACGAAGACACGCGGCCATTCGCCGTTGTCCGCCATGAGCGACGGCGGCGATTCTCCAAGCGTCGCGAGCTTCTCCAACGCGTCCTCGGGCGTGGGGATGGGGCCGTTGTCCCACTCGCCGCGGTCGCGCATCAGCCGGCGTAACTTCTGGGATGCGTAGTGGTACTGCGCCTCTTCCTCGGTCTCGGCAGCGACCGCCCCGACGGAGACGAGGACCTGCGGCTCGCCGTCGTGACCTGACTTCTCCCACGCCTGCCTGTACCTCTCAATTGAGGCCCGCGTCGGGTTGGGGTTGATGAAGTGCGCCGCGGCATAGGGCAGGCCGAGCTGGCCGGCGGCGTCGGCGCTCCAGCCGCTGGAGCCGAGCAGCCAGACGTCGGGCGCGCCTTCCATGTCCGGCGTCACGAGGATCTGGCCGAAGGGGTGGTCACCCGGGAATTCGGCGCGTTTGAGGAACGCCATCAGCTCGATGATCTGCCCGGCGTAGTCGTCGTCGCCGTCGTTCTGGCGATAGCGCAGCGCATAGGCGTCAAGGCGCGAGCCGCCCGGCGCCCGGCCGATGCCGAGATCGATACGCCCCGGGCTCATCGCGTGCAGCATGCGGAACGTCTCGGCCACCTTGAGCGGGCTGTAGTGCGGCAGCATGACGCCGCCGGAGCCGACGCGAATCCGTGACGTCTCGGCCGCGACGCGCGCGATCAAGATCTCCGGCGCCGGGCTGGCCAGCGAACCCGTCGAGTGGTGCTCGGCGATCCAGTAGCGCGTGTAACCCAGCGATTCGGTGTATCGCGCGAGGTCGATGCTGTTGCGCAGCGCGTCGGTGGGCGTGGAGCCCGCCGGGATCGGCGCCTGGTCAACGACGGATAGCTTCATATCCTTAGTCTAGCTGCTTGGCCGAAAGCCGGATGCGCCAGCAGAGAAACTCGACGGCACTCGCTTTCGCAACGTGCCGCCTATTGCCGCGCCGGTGCGCAGAGACTGTTCAGGCCACTTGACTGGCGGGTTAACGAAAATTTCGTTATCATGCCTCCCGATGGACGCATTGGAAACGAACCCCGCCGAACGCATCATCGCCCGCTTCGGGGGTCAGAGCGCCCTCGGCGCCCTCCTCGGCCGGCGACAATCCACCGTGCAGCACTGGGCGAACACGGGCCGCATACCCGCGCAGTGGCACCAGCCGCTGATCTCGCTCGCGCGCCAGAGAGGAATCATGTTGGAAGCCAAGGACTTCGTTGACACCCAGGCCCATGACATCGCTCCTGCGGAGGGCAAGCTTGGCGTGCTCATCGTTGGCCTCGGCGCCGTCACATCGACCTTCCTCGCCGGCGTTGAGCACCTCCGTCGCGGCACTGCTGAGCCCATCGGCTCCCTCACGCAGCGCGGCACTATTCGACTAGGCAAGCGCACGGAGGACCGTTTCCCTCTGATCAAGGATTTCGTCCCGCTGGCCGACCTCAACGACCTAGTGTTCGGCGCGTGGGACCCGATCTCGGACAACGCTTACGAGGCCGCGGTCCGCTGCGGCGTCCTCGACCGCTACAGGCACATCGAGCCTATTGCCGACTTCCTGAAGTCGATCGAGCCCATGCCCGCCGTCTTCGAGCAGCGTTGGGCCAGCCGCATCCACGGGGATAACGTCAAGCAGGGCACGTCGAAGATGGAGCTCGTCGACCAGATCCGGCAGGACATCCGCGACTTCAAGGCCAAGCACAACTGCGACCGCCTCGTGATGATCTGGGCCGCATCGACAGAGATCTTCATGGAAGAGCAACCGCAGCACAGGAACCTCGAGGCCTTCGAGGCCGCGCTCGAGACGAGCGACGAGACGATCGCTCCGTCGATGCTCTACGCCTACGCGGCGCTCATGGAGGGCGTGCCCGTCGCCAACGGCGCACCCAACCTGACGGTCGATATCCCGGCGATCGTCAAGCTGGCGAACGACCGCGGCCTGCCGATCTGCGGCAAGGATTTCAAGACCGGCCAGACCCTGCTCAAGACCGCCCTGGCGCCGATGTTCAAGGCCCGCATGCTGGGCATCAACGGCTGGTACTCCACGAACATCCTCGGCAACCGCGACGGCGAGGTCCTGGACGAGCCGGAGAACTTCAGGACGAAGGAGGAGTCGAAGCTCGGCGTCCTGGAGCACATTCTCCAGCCGGAGCTCTACCCGGACCTCTACGGCGACCTCTACCACAAGGTACGCATCAACTACTACCCGCCCCGCGGCGACAACAAAGAGGGCTGGGACAACATCGACATCTTCGGCTGGCTCGGGTACCCGATGCAGATCAAGATCGACTTCCTCTGCAGGGACTCCATTCTCGCGGCGCCAATCGTCCTGGACCTCGTGCTGTTTATGGATTTTGCGCACCGGGCTGGCATGAAGGGCATCCAGGAGTGGCTCTCGTTCTACTTCAAGAGCCCGCAGCACGCCCCCGCCGTCTACCCGGAGAACGACCTGTTCATCCAACAGACGAAGTTGAAGAACACGCTGCGCTGGCTCATGGGCGAGGACCAGATCACACACCAGGAGTACTACGAGGACGAGTACGTGAAGGAGTAGCTGCCGGCCTACGACGGTCAGTACGCCTGATTGTCGAGCGAAAATATATTGTTCTACAATGCATTCCTGAGACGGGGAGTCCCTGCCCTTCAGGGCCGGGTACAGAACGCGCCAACAACGAAGATAGGTGAGGGAAGAGATGGGTGAGATAGTCTGGGCAGCATCGACCGTACACGCGCCGCAGTTGATGACGCGGCCGCCGCAGGAAGACCCCGCGCAGCTCGACGCCGACATCGAGGCGATGGACCAGCTGGGCCGTGACCTGGATGAGGCGAAGCCTGACGTCCTCGTCATCGTCGGCCTCGACCACGTCGAGACGTTCTTTCCCGGCCCGGTGCCGCCCTTCGCGGTCGTCACCGGCAAGACGGCGACGTCGGAGTACGCCGGCTACGAGTACAACATCCCGATCCATGAAGACCTGGCTCTCGGCCTCCTGAACGGCTTGATCGAGCGCGGTATCGACATCACCTACCTGCACGAAGCGCTGCTGGGCCACGCCTACGCGACGCCGCTGCGCTACGTCTACAAGGACCGGTCGATACCCGTGGTGCCGATCTTCGTCAACGTCTACCTGCCGCCGCTACCGACGACGCACCGCTGCCTCGAGGTCGGCAAGGCGATCGCCGACATCGTCAAGGGGCGCCCCGAACGCGTGGCGATCCTGGCCAGCGGCGGTATGTCGCACTACCCGGGGACGTGGAAGTACTTCAACCCGGAGTACGGCTTCGACCGCTGGGCGATTCAGGAGCTGGAGGAGGGCCGCGTCGAGTCCCTGCTGGCGATGTCCTGTGAGCAGCTGGACGAAGTCGGAAACACCGAGCTGCTGACCTGGTTCGTTGCGATGGGCGCCGCGGGTGTCGAGCGCGGCGAGCTGCTGACTTACCAGCCGACGACACACCACGGCCACGCGGTGATGCGCTTCATCCCCGACAAGGGTGGCCGCGGGCAACCGCACGAGGACATGGCGCCGTACGGCGGTTACGAGTTCAAGGGTCAGGGCTACGAGTTCTACTCCTACCCGTCGCTGGAGACGTACCCGCTGAACCGCGCGCTGGCCAATCTGCGCAACGACAAAGCACTTCGCGAGCGCTTCGTGCGGGACATGGACGGCGTCGCGGCCGAGCTGGAGCTGACCCCGGAGCAGACTGCCGCGATCAAGACGCTCAAGACCGACAACGTCGTCGCGCTGGGCGGTCACGGCATCCTGACGCTACTCACCATGCTGACGATCCAGCTCTCCGCCAAAGAAGCCGGCGTCGTCATCGAGACCGTCGTGTAGCGAAGCTTTACTCAGGCGTTTCTATTCGGAATCTAGTCTTGAAAGCTGATCGCTGACGATTTGAAGGAGCTCAGTAGGAACGTCGGGAGTCTCCAACTCGGCGGCGGCTATACCATCCGGCACACGCTTCAGAAGATCGCGGACAATCTCGGTGGCTCGCCGCCGTGACATGCCCCAACGTGTCGCTTCGTTTATTATTCGCGCCGTCGTCACGCGATCTATGCGTTGAACACTATCGATGTACATGGCGAGTCGATCATCGCCATAAATTAGAGTCGACATGATGTCATAGAGCGGCGCGAGTCGTACTGCGCCAACCTGGTCATGCAACAGAGAAAAGTTCTTTGCATGCGCATCACCGTTGCCGATGATCACATTCAGGGTCACAGCCCGAAGCAAGTCGTCGATTGCGTCCGAACTGGCCGCCACCTGGAGAATGTCAGCCACTCGCTTCAGAGGAGGCCCACCATCCTCCTCATACTTCTGGGCGGGTGGGAACGAAGTTGCCTGACAGAAGTCCTCCTGGTGAATCCGATCTACAGAACCATTCTCATGAACGACTCGGTCAAAGCGCTCGACCATGATCAGCTTTCGCCCAAACACGGTCATTATATCCACGTCCGCGACCGGGAGCCCCAGCTGTTTTGCCAACCGCATGCAGAACAACTCGTTCTCAACCGTTTTGGGATAGCGATCGATCTGGGGCTTCAATATGTGGGTCGATGGTGTGCCATCAACCGGCTGACCCCACGAACCATCTGCCATGCAAGTCAGTAACAACTTTTCCTGGATACCCGCGAGCGAGATGCGAACACGCCCTCCCGCGCCTAAGGGTGCCTCACGTAGGTTCGCGACAAGGTCTGCGATCTCTGCGTCGGACAGTTGCCTTGCTGAATACGTGGTCGCGTGAGGAGGTGCCGGGTCATCAGCCGGCTGAATCACTATGGCACCGGCACAGTCGCGGCCGAGAGCGCGAATGAGTCCGAAGGTATCGTCGGCTCTTAGACTCAAGTCACGTGACAACGCACGCCTGGCTTCCCCTTCCGGGAGAAGTCCATCAAGGAATGCGCCAACCGGCAGGTGGGTGTAGCGCTCCGTCCTCAATGGGAGCGCTAATGAAAGCAATGGAAAACCGAGTTCGTACTTTGCCAGTGCTTCCACTGTGTATTTGAGCCGAAGTCGTCGCTCTTGAGTTATAAGAGCGACGAGGTCCCCGTATAGCCAGACGGCTAATTCGGCCTCCACCTACCAATCCGCCTCGTCGAGTGTCATCCTGACGCCTAGCTGTCTCAATACGCGCAGGATTCGCTTAACCTGTTCGGTTTCACCTCCGCGTTCCAGGTTCGCCAGATATGTGCGGTTGAGTCCGACTCGCTCAGCTAATTCGGCCTGAGTGAGGCCAGCCTCTTGTCGGAAATGGCGAATCGCCGCACCTAATGAGCCCGGAGTGTAGATTCGGAACGTCCTGGATCTGCGGGGTATGCTGCTTGATGTCTCCATTTGCGGACATGGTAGCATTGTTCTGTTTTTAGGACAATACTTCCATGTCCTGATTTAAAGACATAGTCTCGGTATCTCAAAATCAGGACATCATCTGATTGGAGCGAGGTTATCCAAGCGATCAACTGCGACTTCTCCAGATCCGCCTTCTATGTCGGGCGTAATCGCCTGTTCACCTGCAGGAAACCGCGGCGAAATCTTCAGGCCCCTAAAATAGAAAGCAGGTTGCAAATTCGCCGGAGGGGCACGGCGTGCAAATCGGCGGTTATGACACGGGCGATTGGTTTGATGAGGTGTTCGACGCCTCGGGCAACCCACGCCCGGAGGCGCAACTCCTTCTCGACATCATCCACTCGCAGCCGGAAGGCGAATTCGAGCGACTGCAGGAGACCGCCAACGCCGCGCTGGTCAACCTCGGCATCACGTTCAATGTCTACAGCGACGGCGCCGGCCTCGAGCGCGTGCTGCCCTTCGACATCTTCCCGCGCGTCGTGCGCAATGACGAGTGGGACGAGATTGAGCGTGGGCTGAAGCAGCGCATCTATGCCCTGAATCTCTTCCTGCAGGACGTCTACAACGACGCGAGAATCCTGCGCGACGGCGTGGTGCCGAAGGAGCTCGTGCTGTCCGCGCCGTCCTACCGCGAGGCGTGCCGCGGCCTCACGCCGCCCGGCGGCATCTGGTGTCACATCACGGGCACCGACCTGGTGCGCGACCGCGATGGGCGTTTCTACGTCCTGGAGGACAACCTGCGCTGCCCGTCAGGCGTGTCCTACGTGCTGGAGAACCGGCGCTTGATGAAGCAGACGTTCCCTGATCTCTTCACGTCGTCGCTCGTGCGCTCAGTGGACGACTATCCGAGCAAGCTGCTCGACGTGCTGCATTACATCTCGCCGCACTCCGGGCACGTCCGCGCGGCGGTGCTATCGCCCGGGATGTACAACTCCGCCTACTTCGAGCACTCCTACCTGGCGCAGCAGATGGGCATCGAGCTGGTCGAGGGCCGAGACCTCGTCGTGTCGGACGGCGTGGTCCACATGCGCACGACGCGCGGACTGGAGCGCGTCGACGTGCTCTATCGCCGCATCGACGACGACTTCCTCGACCCTGAGGTCTTCCGCGAGGACTCGCTGCTGGGGGTGCCCGGCCTGATGATCGCCTACGCGCAGGGCAATCTCGGCCTCGCCAACGCGCCCGGCACCGGCGTGGCGGACGACAAGGCGATCTACGCCTTCGTGCCCGAGATTATCCGCTACTACCTCGGCGAAGAGCCGATCCTGGACAACGTCCCGACTTACCTCTGCTGGCGGGACGATGACATGGCTTACGTGCTGGAGCACATGGCGGAGCTTGTGGTGAAGCCGGCGAACGAGTCGGGCGGCTACGGGCTTCTGGTCGGGCCGCACGCAAGCAGGGAAGAAATCGGTGACTACAAGAAACGAGTCAAGGCCAACCCGCGCAACTACATCGCGCAGCCGACGTTGGCGTTGTCCCGCGCGCCCGTAATCGTCGAGGACCACCTCGAAGGCCGCCACGTCGACCTGCGCCCCTACATCCTCTACGGCCGCGACCTCTACGTGCTGCCGGGTGGGCTGACGCGCGTGGCGCTGAAGAAGGGTTCGCTGGTGGTGAACTCGTCTCAGGGCGGCGGCAGCAAGGACACCTGGGTCGTATCATCGAGGGCACGCTGATGCTGAGCCGGGTTGCCGAGTCGATCTACTGGATGGCGCGCTACATCGAACGTGCCGAGAACACCGCGCGCTATATCGACGTCAGCCTGAACATGAGCCTCGACGCGCCGATCGCCTTCTCAGACCAGTGGCAGCCCCTCATCTCGATCACCGGCAACCTCGATATTTTCCAGACGACATACGCCCAGGCCGACCGCGAGAGCGTCATCCAGTTCCTCGCGCTCGATCCGGAGAACCCGAGCTCGATCCTGTCTTGCCTGCGCACGGCGCGCGAGAACGCGCGGTCGATCCGCGAGGCGATCTCAGCTGACACCTGGGAGCAGGTCAACCGCTTCTACCTAATGGTCAGCAGCCCTAACGCGTCGCGACGGATCAAGGAAAGTCCCGGCATCTTCTTCGCCGACGTGAAGCGCTACAGCCAGCTCATCGCCGGCGTTGCCGACGCGACGACCTCGCACGGCGAAGGATGGCACTTCATGCAGCTCGGCCGTCTCATCGAACGCGCCGACAACACGTCGCGCCTGCTGGACGTGAAGTATTACCTGCTCCTGCCCTCGGTCGAGGAGGTCGGCGGAGCCGTGGACGACATGGAGTGGTCGATCCTGCTGCGCTCCGCGACGGCGCTGGCAATGTACCGCCGCCGCTTCGGTGAGATCACGCCGGACAACGTGGTCGACTTCCTGTTGCTGGACCCCGAGTTCCCCCGGTCCGTCTTCTTCTGCATCGAGCACGCCGAGGTGTCGGTCCACGCGATCACGGGGACGCCGCCGGGGAGCTTCCGCAATCCGGTAGAGCGCGGCGTGGGGCAGCTGCGCTCGGAGTTGGCCTACGCGCAGGTACATGACATCATCACCGCGGGGTTGCACGAGTTCCTCGACAACTTCCAGGGCCAGCTCAACCACGTCGGCGACGCGATCAGCGAGACGTTCTTTGGCTGGCAGTCGCACTCGCAGGCACAGTCGCAGAGCGCCGTGTCGGTGGGCGCCGGAGGGCAAGCGTGACTTTCTGTCTCGGCATCAAGGTCAGCGAGGGATTGGTCGGCATCGCCGACACGCGCGTGATCTCCGGCAACGAGAACATTTCGGCGCGCAAAATCAGCGTCTACGAAATCGAAGGCCGCAGCGTCTTCCTGATGACCTCCGGCCTGCGCTCCGTGCGCGACAAGGCCGTCGCTTACTTCGAAGAGGCGCTGGACCACAACGAGGAGCCGCTTGACCGCCTCTTCAAAGTCGCTAACGCCTTCGCGCGTCAGATCCGGCACGTGTCGGAGGAGGACCGCGAGGCGCTTGAACAGAGCGGTCTCAACTTCAACATCTTCTGCCTCCTGGGCGGCCGCATGGAGAAGGACGATGAGCACAAGCTGCTCTTGATCTACCCACAGGCGAACTGGGTTGAGATCGGCCAGAGCACGCCGTACCACATCATCGGCTCGCCCGGTTACGGCAAGCCGGTGCTGGACCGCACACTCAAATACGAGGACTCGCTGCAGTTCGCGCTGAAGGTGGGCTGCCTCGCCTTCGACTCAACGCGGATCAGCGCGGCGGACGTGGACTTTCCCATCGACGTCGTCATCTACTTCGGCGAAACGGGCCGTCTTTACAAACGCCGCTTTGAGAAGGAAGACCTGCGCGAGATTTCAGAAGGCTGGCAAGAGCGCCTGCGCACCTCCGTCGCCAACCTGCCGTCGACCTGGCTCGACGGCTTCTTCGCCGAGATCGGCGACGGCGAGGACGCGTGGCCGGACACGCTGGCCAGCCTTCGCGCGCCGGGCTAATCTGCCTTGCTCTGGAACGTCCGTCACGCCACCCGCTACGCATACTCGGCGCCCGTCTTCCTGGAGCCGCACGTGCTTCGTTTGACGCCCTGTACCGACGCCTCGCAGCGCCTCGTCGCGTTCGAGATGAAGATCTCCCCCGAGCCCGCCGGGCGGTCCGAGAACCTCGAGATGGACGGCAACAGCGGGACGCGGGTCTGGTTCGACGGGCAGACGCAGTCGTTCAGCATCGAGACCAGCGCGACGGTAGAGACGCTGCGCGAAGACCCGTTCGCCTATGTCTGGGACGGTCCGCAGACGATGCCGCTGCGCTATCCAGAGGACCTGCGCGAGACGATGTGGACCTACTGCGGCGAGCGTGCGCTGGGGGACCTCGGCGCGCTGGCAGACGAGGCGGCGGTGGAGGCGGGTGGCAACGCGCAGACCTTCCCACTGACGCTGGCGGCGGCGATCCGCGGCAGGTGCAAACAGGTACACCGCGAGGAGGGCAGGCCGCGACCCGGCGCCGAGACGCTACACCTGGGCGAGGGCTCGTGCCGCGACATGGTGCAGTTGTTCCTCGAGGCGAGCCGGGGCAAGGGCTTCGCGGGGCGCTTCGTGAGCGGTTACGTGGCGGACGACGAGGAGAACAGCCGCGAGCTGCACGCATGGGCGGAGCTATATCTGCCGGGCGGCGGCTGGCGCGGCTTCGACCCGACGACGGGGCTTGCGGTCGGGGCGTATCACATCGCGCTGGCGCGCGCGTCAGACGCGCTTCACGCTGCGCCGCTGAGCGGCAGCATCCGCGGCAGCGCCACGGCCACGCTCAGCGCCACGGTGAACATCGAGGCGGCGGAGTAACAGCCGCGGCCGCTCAGCCCGTTACCGTGATCTCGTCGCCGACCTCGATCGCCATCAGGTCATGCCCCATCTCGAGCGGGCCCTGGTAGGTCCTCCGCGTGCCGTCGAGGACCTCGCCCTCACAGCCGGGCGGACCGACGATGTGGGAAAGAACGGCGAGCCTGGGCTGGAGCTGGGTGAACAACGTCCCCGCCTGCTCCGGCGTCGTGTGGTGGTTGATGATCTGCTCCGTCGTTTCGGGAGGCCGGTTCGATGTGGCGCGAATCATCTCCGGCGCGCAGACTTCATGCACGATCAAGTCAGCGCCCTCGGCATGCTCGATCAGGTTGGTGGAGTATCGCGTGTCGCCGGAGAGCACGACGCTTCGGCCCTCGTAGTCGATGCGGAACCCCACGGCGGGCGCCACCGGCCCATGGTCGACCACGAACGCCGTGACCCTAACGCCATCCTCCTCGTAGACCACGCCTTCGACGAACTCGCTGACGATCGCGTCGATGCCCGCCTGCGGGAAGCGCTCGTCCAGGTCGCGCCGGATGTGAATGTCGGCCTCGTACGCCAGCTCCAGGTGCCGCATCAGGTTCTCGGTGCCGGCGGGACCCCAGACTCGCAGCGGCGTCGTCCTGCCGAAGATCCAGCCCGTTAGCCATAGATCCGGGATACCGACAACGTGGTCGGAATGCAGGTGCGTCAGGAAGAGCCGATTGACGTCGGCGTATGCGACTTTCAGTTGCACGAGCCGCTGCAAGGCGCCGCGGCCGCAGTCGAACAGGAAGCACCGGCCGCCGGCTTCAATCAGCGTGCTGGGGCCGAAGCGGTCCATCCGAGCCGGTGGCGACCCCGTGCCGAGCAGGGTCACTCGCATCGAGGCGCCGGGCGTCATCCTCTGACCGCGCCGCGGTGGCGCATCCGGATAGTAGGCGGGTTGTTCCTCGGCTGACGCTGGATTCGTTCGCTGGTCACCTGGCGCGATCTTGTCGCGGGCGCATCTGGGTGTCAAACCCCACGCGGGCAGCCTCATTTCCTTCGCTGCCGAAAGCTCGGCTTGCCAAGTCAGTGCCCCAGGCATACGCTGGAGGCACCAAAGCTGAGAAACCTTCCCTTTGAAACACGGCCTGCCAGCTTAACGACCTGACACTCCGGACTTCTCCGGGCCAGATCTTTGTTTTGCTGCCCAGCGCCTTCCAACGCCGGTTTATGTAGATCGGACGGGGTCGCTGGACGGGTCAAGGGAGGCCTACATGAGCACTGGCAGTCACGAACTTACGCGACAATCGATACCCGGCGGGCTGGCCAAGGAATTGCAGTACCAGATCCGCGGCCTGGCCAATACGGACCTCAGCGAGTACACGTACGAACACAGCAGGAGCCAGTTCAAGAACGCGAAGACGGATTTCTCCGTCTACGACCCAAGCGGCAAGCTGATTCTGAACGGACGTGGATTCGGCGACCGCGACTTCTTCTGGACGCCTACCGTGGACGCGCGACTCAACTAACGCCTAGGCGCCGGTCCCAATCGCCCCACCGCTCATACGTGAAATGCCGTGAAGGTGTTTCACGAGAGTCTGGTTGGTGCGCAGGAAGCTGACCTCGCTGTAGTCGATACCCTGCTCGGCGCAAGCACGCCTTACGTGCGAGCCGAGTTGCCGCAGCTTATTGCGCGGGCAGGTCGGGAACAGATGGTGCTCGATTTGGTGGTTCAGGCCGACCAGGAACAGGTCTGTCAGTAAGCCGCCGCTGACGTTGCGCGCGGTCGCGGCCTGCTGCTCCAGAAATGAGACCTCGGCATCGATAGGGAAGGTCCGCATGCCTTTGTGGTTGGGTGCAAAGCAGCTCGCCAGGTACACCCCCGTCGTGACGTGTACGACGAAGAAGACGAAGACCGCCTTGTCGAGCGGGAAGACGATGAACGGGCCCGCGAACAGGACAACCATCGCGGGGACGTAGAGCGCGAATCGAGCCAGGTTGGCGCGCGTACGGTTGCGCAGGAAAAAGCTGATGCTGCCGAGGCGATTGCTAAAGCCGACGAGTGCGCCGAGCGGGTAGTAGTAGTACGCCTGCCACCTGACAGTGAAGCGCTGGGCGGCGTCTTTCGTGGAGTAGTTCGCCTCCGTCAGCGCCAGGAACGGTACCTCCATATCGGGGTCGGCACCCTCCTGGTTGGGACGCGCGTGATGGCGGTTGTGCCGCTCGGTCCAGTTGACGAAGACCATCCCAATGGCCGCGGTGGTCGCGATGCCCAGCCAGTTGTTGGCGCGCTTGGAGGCGAATGCGGCGCGGTGCCCGGCGTCGTGCATCAGGCCGGCCAGCTGGACCGTAAAGAAGCTAACGCCAAGGCAGGCGACGAGCAGCGACAGATACGCGTCCCAGGCAAACAGCGCCCAGAGGCTCAGTGCGTAACCCGCGAAGCTGAACAGGATCATCGAGTAATAGAAGGGGTACGACCGGCGCAAGATACCGGCTTCGGTGATGTCTGACTTGAGACGCGCGTACGCGTCCGCGTGGTCCTTCAGGCGTTGCGAATGATAGGTATCGGCTGCGTCGCGGCGGGTTGGCGCGTCGATCATTACGTTCGACCGCCGCCACGTCCGGCCGGTTGGACCAGCGCTCGCTTGTGCGCTTCGAGCGCCTGCGCATTGCCGCGAAGGGGATCGCGCTTTGGCCGCGCCAGCCCCGAGTGAAGAGCGCACTTGGTCAGGCCCACCAGCGCGGGCAGGGAGCATTGTCGTAGTTTCTTGGTAGTCGCCGAACAGCGCTTATTGGCCTGCACCGCGTAGCCGTGGTCCAAAGTCATGACGTCCTCACCGCATTGCGGTTTGAAAGAGGGGAGGGACGGCCCCCTCCGGCCGTCCCTTCCTCAAAAAGGTGTGCTGTTAGCTGGTTACCAGCGGCGATTGCCGCCGCCGCCACCGCCGCCGCCGTAACCACCACCGCCGCCGCCATAACCGCCGCCGCCGCGACGACCGCCGCCGCCGCCACCGCGGTCTTCGCGAGGCCTCGCCTCGTTGACGGTGAGGGTCCTGCCCTGCAGGTCCGTGCCGTTAAGGCCGGCGATTGCAGCCTCGGCCTCGGTCTGGTTACTCATCTCGACAAAGCCAAAGCCTCGCGGTCGGTTGGTGTCGCGATCAGTCGCGATGCGCGCCGAAGTGACGGCGCCGTATACGGTAAAAGCTGCTTCCAGGTCCCGTTCCGACGTGTCGAAACTGAGGTTGCCTACATAAATGTTCAAAACTGCCTTCTCAACTCTCTCAACTAGCCCGACAGGGCACCATTCCGATACCGATTACGAAGGACCGGACCGTCTACGAGAGCCGAAGAAACGTCAGACGCAATACGGGCTTTTCGCGGTGGGAGGTTCGTCTCGGTCAGCGACCTGAGAATCATCAGAGGGAAAGACCTCGGGTGCTTCGCTGAAGCATAGCAGAACCAGAGGTATCACGATAGCGACCCACCTTCAGATCGGGTACAATAAGTCCAGTTGCCGAAGCAAGGTTAATTACCCAGAGACCCAGGCCTGCAAGCTTTCCAGCGAACATCTCCTCCGTTTGTAGGGCATGTACCAATCTTCGGCTCCGATGAGGAGCCCGAGCGTGTCGCAGATACGCATGGCTACATGTTTCGATTCCGGCCAGGTATTCGTACCGGCCCTGGAGGACTTCGTTGAACCCAGTCTCGTGTCGATTTCGAACGGCTGGCTGCAGTCTGAGCATGCCTTGCGGCAAGTGCCGATCACGATCGAGTCGCCATGCAAACCTGGCAACTCGGCCTCGATTCCAGCCCAAGGTCCCGGCCGCAAGGTCTACCAGATGACGCGTGGCGTCGTCGCGCGGCTTAGCCATATGTTCGGCACCAAGTGGGGCGCGATCGGCGTGGCCGGCGAGGACCGGGAGTGCTTCTTCAACCGCGCTTCGTTGCTCACGCCGGAGGACTTCGAACACCTCATCCACGGCAGTGAGGTCGAGTTCGATGAGAAGCCTGACCGGACGCACGGCACGCGTGCTTCCCGGCTGACCGTGATAAGGCCTATCGCGCAGGCATCCGACAGCGCCGGGGAGGCCGTATGACTCGCGGCTCCGTCAGCAAGCTTGTGACCACGCACGGCTCCAGGTGGGGCCGTATCCAGCCGGACGGCGATGCGAGAGAGATCTTCTTCAACGCCGCGGCCCTCGACGAGGCTGCGGATTTCCTATCACTCAACCTCGGGCAGCCCGTCGACTTCGAGGAGCACACCGACCAGGTGAATGGCTCCCATGCCGAGCGCGTATCCCCCGCAACTTCCCCAGCGCCGAATGGCGAGCCGCCTGAAACCGTACTGGCAACGACGGACCCGGAGAAGCCAAGAGATGGCAAACGCAACTAGGAGCATCGAGATCGGCCCCGGCCGGATCGAGACAGTTGACCGCGATGGCGTTACAGTAGCCACTGCGAACGTCGATGGACACAACGACGATCCCGGTGGCGCTCGCTCAGAGGTTGTCCGTTCCGGCTCGATTGGCGTCTTTGCGGCACGTCCATCGTCCGCGCGGGAAGACGGCAGTCAGTTCGACCGGGTTCGCGGCAATGTGCTGAGGGCGGTGACGGCGGGAGTGAGGACCTATCTCGTCCACGAGGACGAAGGAGAGCTCAAGGTCTAAGGCAACGGGGGGACATCCCCTCCACATGACGGCGGGTGTGTTACCACGGCCGCGTCGGGATTGACCGAAAGGTCGAAAGGTAGCAGGACATGGCAAAGGGCACGATCAAAACGTTGATGAAGGACCGCGGGTTTGGGTTCATCCAGGTGGAGGGCGGCGGCGAAGACGTGTTCTTTCACAGCAGCTCCCTGCCCCCGGGTAGCTACGATTCGCTGCAGCTGGGCCAGAGCGTAGAGTTCGATGTCGAGGCGGACCCGCGCAACCCGAACCGATCCAGGGCGGCAAACCTCCGAGTCGGCGACTAATGGCGGGCGGCAATAAGAGCAATAGCGCGAAGGCTAAGAAGCGCAAGCTACAAATGCAGGTAAAGGCCAAGGCGGAGGACGCGGCGAAGCGAAATCGCCGCGGCTCCCCGGGCTTCCAGCGGAGCGAACCTCGTGGCTGACCTGGCAGGGAGCGAAGCTTCTCTAACGGAGATGCACGCCGGCCTGGCGACACACCAGACGTCTCCGGCCGAAGCGCAGGCCGACCTGGCCCGGAGAGCGCGCCAGCCCTGTCCCAGATGCCAGGGGCGGATGCTGACCTCGGGCTCCGAGGGCGACCTCGGCTGCTTCTCCTGCGGTCACCGTATCTACGCCGTGGCCCCAGAGGTGGACCTGGAAGTCAGGCGCCGTGGCGCCTCCTACGGCGGCAAGAGCCTCGACTAGTTACGTAACGTCATTTTCGCAAAGACGCCCCTCGGTTTGAGGGGCGTTTCGCTTCTGATGGAGCGGGAGACGAGATTCGAACTCGCGACCCCTGCCTTGGCAAGGCAGTGCTCTACCACTGAGCTACTCCCGCGAACCTCTCGATTATACGCGTGGCCCCTTGCGGCGCAAGGCGACTCAGCGGCGGCGGCGCTGCGGCGGGACCCCACGCGCCATGATGGCGTCCTCGCGCTGCCGAGACGTCTCGTCCCACTCCTCGTCCGTCAGCACGTAGAAGCGGTCGTTGCGTATCGCGTCGATCAAGATCTCGGCCACGTCGGCCGGCGGGATGCTCTGGGCCAGGACGCCGCGCAGCATGGCCCGGGCGTCCGTCCCGGGCTC
>DASTLN010000091.1:0-5755 GCA_035714925.1 Dehalococcoidia bacterium
ACCAAACGCAACGTCCCGCCAAACCACGTCACGTAGCGGCGCACGGCCGTGCGCCCCTACGCTGCGTCTTACCACCCACCTCGCGTCAGCTGAAAACGTGATCCCCTCCACCTGAGGGAAACGGTTAGCGTGACGGGTCACCCTTCACCGTATACTCCCGCCATGACGAACTCGATCGCCGGCAAAGCCACCGCCCTGCGCCAACTCCACGCCGGTCCCGGTATGCTCGTCCTGCCCAACGCCTGGGACGCCGCCAGCGCAAAGGTCCTCGAAGCCGCCGGCTTCCCCGCCATCGCAACCACAAGCGGCGGCGTCGCAAACGCGCTCGGCTACGAAGACCACCAGGGCGCGCCGGCTTCCGAGATGCTCGAGGCCGCGGCTCGAATCTCGAGTGCCGTCTCCATCCCCGTGACCGTCGACTTCGAAGCAGGCTACGGCATGGCCCCGGACGAGATCGTCGAGCGCCTGATCGAGGTCGGCGCCGCGGGCTTCAACTTCGAGGACTCAGACCACGTCAACGGCCCCGGGCTAATCGATGCCGAAGCCCAGGCCGAACGCATCGCCGCGCTCAAGGACGCCGGCCGCGCGGCGGGAGTCGACCTCGTGCTCAACGCCCGCGTCGACGTCTACATCCAGCGCCAGGGCACTCCCGAGGAGCAGACCGCCGAAGGCCTGCGTCGCGCCCTTTTATATAAGGACGCCGGTGCCGACTGCATCTACCCCATCATCCAGGCCGATGAGGCGATCCTCGCCCGGTACGTCGCGGCCGTCGGCGCGATCAACGTCAACCTGCGTCCCGGCGGCCCGCTGACCCTGCAACGCGCCGCCGTCGTCGGCGTCCGTCGCGTCAGCTACGCCACCAGCCTCTTCCGTGCTGCTATGACCGCGCTGGAGCAGGCCGCCGCCGAGATTCAAGCAGAAGCAGCCGTCCTCCCGTAGCCCTGGCCCCGACCACCAGCCTGTTATCTGCTATCTGTTGTCTGTTATCCGCGCCCTGCCCGATTGCCCGATTGCCCGATTGCCCGATAGTATCGACAAGCCCCCGTCATAAGTCCCGCAAGGAGTCCCACCGTGGATAACCTGGTCGAACGCCTCCTCAAGCTCGACACCTGCGCCGTCTCCGACGCCTGCGACCGCCTCGGCCTGCCCGGCTCGGTCCTCGGCATCCTGCCGACGTCACCGCCTGCCAAATTCGCTGGCCGCATCGTCACCGTGAAGCTCGCCGACGCCGATGGGCGCACCGCCGCGCGTCACCTCTGCACCGGCGCCATCGAAGCCGCCAACGCCGGTGATGTCATCGTCATCGAGAACCCGCGGCTGGACGCCGCGGGCTGGGGCGGCATCCTCTCCGCGGCCGCCAAGACAAAGGGCGTCGCCGGCGTCGTCTGCGGCGGCGCCGTCCGCGACATCGACGAGTCGCGCGACTTCGGCTTCCCCGTGTTCGCCCGCGCCTCGATCCCGCGCACGGCCCGCGGCCGCATCATCGAGGAGGCCTTCAACGAGCCGATCACGATCGGCGACGTCGCCGTAAGCCCCAACGACCTCGTCCTCGCCGACGGCTCCGGCGTCGTCTTCCTCGCCGCCGACAAAGCGGATGAGATCCTCGACAGCGCCGAGATGATCGCGGCCCGCGAAGGCAAGATGCGAGACGCCGTCCTCGCCGGCGACCCCGTCAGCGAAGTCATGGGCCGCGATTACGAAACGCTGCTGTCGAGATAGGGAACAGGGGGAACATTGGGACCAGAGGGAACACTCCGCGCGGCCTCTGCTTCCTTGTTCCTTTTGTTCCCGATGTTCCTTCTGTTCCCGCGGCGCAGATAGCCCCTGAGTTTTCAAGGAGATCACCCCATGGACAAGAAATACGCCGACATCATCGCCCTCGGCACCAGCGCCCTCAGCGACGCCATGGACCGCCTCGGCATCCCCGGACAGGCCCTTGGCATCAAGCCGATCGACCGCAGCTTCCGCGTCTGCGGCCCTGCCTTCACCATCCACAACATGCCCGTCGACAGCGTCGGCGGCTCCGTCGGTGACTACATCGACGACGTCCCCGAAGGCCACGTTATCTGCATCGATAACTCGGGCCGCCTCGACTGCACCGTCTGGGGCGACATCCTCACCGTCATGGGCTCGCTGAAGAACATCGGCGGCACCGTCATCCACGGCGTCTGCCGCGACTCCGACCGCGCCCTCGAGGTCGGCTACCCGATCTTCAGCCGCGGCACCTACATGCGCACCGGCAAGGACCGCGTCATGGCCGACGCCTACAACGAGAAAATCTCGCTCGGCGAAGTCGCCGTCGTCCCCGGCGACTTGATCTGCGGCGACGGCGACGGCATCGTCGTCATCCCCCAGGAGCGCGTCGACGAGGTCGTAGCCGCCGCCCGTGAAATCGAAGACGCCGAGGATCACATCCGAGAGGCGATCAAAACCGGCAAGACCCTCCTCCAGGCCCGCACCGACTTCAACTACCACGCCCTCCAGTCCCGCCGCTAAGAAAACCGCAACCCGCAGCACAGTAGGGGCGTCTCTAACGAGACGCCCTACTGTCATCCTGAGCGACCTGCAAGGAGCGAAGGATCAAAGCGCCACGCCTTCAGCAAACGGCTTATCTGGACGATCCTCGGTTCGTCGTCAAGACGAACCGTCTACCACAACGCGCCGTCCTGATCCTCCGTCTCTCGCCGTCAGGATGACACCGGTCAGTCGTACCAATCAGCAGCCAGGTCCCGCCACTCAGGATTCATCGTCTCAACCAGCTCCGCCTTTCGACGCCGCAGCCAGCCCTTCAGTTGCTTCTCCCGTTCGATTGCGACCGTGACGTCGTCCGCTTCCTCAAAGTACACGAGCCGATCGAGGTTGTATTTCCTCGTGAAACCGTCGACGAACTTCTTCTTGTGCTCGTAAACCCGCCTCTCGAGGTCATTCGTCATGCCGATGTACAGGACCGTCATCCGCTCATTAGTCAGGAGGTAAACGTAATAGGCCATCACACCCACAGTCATCCTGATGACCCATTGTCATCCTGATGGCGTAAGCCGGAGGATCAGGACGCCTCGTTTGGGACGGACGGCTCCGTCTACGGATGGACGGTGGTTGGTCAGGAGGTGCCGTTAACATTGACGTACCGCTTTGATCCTCCGGCTAGCGCCATCAGGATGACACCAGAACTTGCGTAACCCTCAGCGCTTGAACCGCGGGAACACCGTCCGTACGTTCCCCTCGTACACCTGCGTCCTCTCCGCGTCGCTCAGCCCCAGCGCGTCGACGTAGCGCTTCGTGTCGTCGTAGTTGAACCCCGTCTCCGGGTCGATGCCGCGCACCGCGCCCACCATCTCCGACCCGAACAGGATGTTGTCCTTCGGCACCACCTTGAACAGCAGGTCGATCCCCGGCTGGTGGTAGACGCACGTGTCGAAGTACACCGAGTCCTTGATCCGCTCCGCCACCGGCGTCCAGTTGTTGTCCTGCGCCAGCCCGCGATAGCGACCCCAGTGGTACGGCGCCGCGCCGCCGCCGTGCGGGATGATGAACTTCAGCGTCGGAAACCTGTCCAGCACGTCCGACGTGAGGAACTGCATGAACGCCGTCAGGTCCGCGTTGAGGTAGTGCGTCCCCGTGAAGTGGAAGTGCTTGTTCGTGGTCTGCGACACGTGCACCATCGCCGGGATCTGCAGCTCCGCCATCTTCTCGTAGACCGGGTACCACCACTCGTCGAACAGCGGCGGGTCCGTCCACCAGCCGCCCGTCGGGTCCGGGTTCAGGTTGATCCCGATGAACCCCAGCTCATTGACGATGCGCTCGATCTCGTCGATGCAGTTCTTCGGGTTCACGCCTGGGAACTGCGGCAGCATGCCCACCGGCGCGAAGTTGTCCGGGTAGAGCTGGCAGATGCGGTAGATCAGGTTGTTCCAGTGCTCCGCCCAGTACACGTTCGCCTTCTCACTGCCCAGGTGGTGCGCCATCGCGCTCGCCCGCGGCGAGAAGATCGTCATGTCGGTCCCGCGCTCGCGCTGCAGCTTGATCTGCGCCCCCTCCAGCGACTCGCGCAGCTGGTCGTCCGTGATGTCCTCGCTGACGCTGCCGCGCGACACGTTCGCCAGGTCGGCGAACTGCGCCTCGCGGTACGTCTGCATCTCGGCCGGGACGGTTGTGTAATGCCCGTGGCAATCGATGATCATTCTTAGCCCTCACATCTAGCGGAGCGACGTGGTTAACGCGTCGATGCTAGCGCAGCGGGGAGGAACGGGGAACCGACTAGGTCAAGCGGTCTGACTCCGGGGACGAATGAGAGGATTCTGAAGGAGTTGAACCTCTTGCCCTTCGAAGAGGCGGTAACGGCTGGTGTTCGTCCTCCGACTCACCGATCAGGCTCAGCTCAATGAAAGACAGGAGTCCCATCCCTACCATTGCAACCAGCCGCGATTCAGTGCTTTTTAGGACCAGTCCGATTACGAGAAGAGCCGCAATAAGAAGGGTGAGTCTGACGGCCGTCCTTCTCCACCGAAACTCCTGATGCTGAATGAGCTTATACGCGACCATTACTCCACCCACGATCACGATGCTCAAGATTACGAATCGCAACATGGCGCCTTGGCAACTCCACCAGTTTCATCAACGTCGCCAACGACTGATGGTTCGGAGCTTATAGCTTTGGATCCAGCTCGTCTACTTGCCGGCCTTCCTTGTTCCCTCTTCCCTGTTCCCTGTTCCTTGTTCCTTGTTCCCTCCCGCCTCTAGAATCTCCTCGCACCCGTCCCCGCACCGACGTCTCTAGACGAATCCCCAGAGGAGGCCCCTGTGGCAGAGCGACTCAACGGCATCATCAAGGCACTCGAGTCCGGCAAGCCCGCGTTCACCACCTTCGCGCAGCCGGACGTCGGCGAAGTCCTCGCCCTGTCCAACTCGAAGTACGACGGCATCGTCTTCGAGCTGGAGCACAACCCCTGGGACATCCGCGCCCTCCGCGACGCGCTGCAGTACATGCTCAACCGCGCCCAGATCGCCAAATCTGGCTCCGTCACCCCCGCCGTCACCCCCATCGTCCGCGTCCCCGCCAACGGCCTCGAGATGAACCAGAGCTACGCCAAGCAGGCCCTCGACCTCGGCGCCTACGGCATCATCTGGCCCCACATCTCCGACGAAAAGCAGGCCTACAACGCCGTCGCCGCCTGCCGCTACCCCCGCCTCTCCGACAAGCCGCGCTTCGAGCCGCAGGGCATCCGCGGCGACGGCCCCACCTCCGCCGCGCGCTACTGGGGCCTCGGCCAGCAGGACTACTACAAGAAGGCCGACGTCTGGCCGCTCGACCCCGACGGCGAGATCTTCTGCATCCTCATGATCGAAGACACGATGGGCATCAAGAACCTCGACTCCATCCTCAAGAACGTGCCCGGCATCAGCGCCGTCCTGATCGGCGAAGGCGACCTCTCGCAGGAGCTCGGCGTGCCGCGCCAGTACGACGCCCCCGTGCTCCTCGAGCACATGGCGCAGGTCGTCGCCACCTGCAAGGCGAACAACGTCGTCGTCGGCCACCCCCACGTCGACGCCAACAACGTCGAACGCCTCCTCGGCGAGGGCTACACCTACCTCATGTCCGCCCCGTCCCGCACCTACCCCGGCCTTAACAAGGGCCTCGAGCTCTCCGGCCGCGCGTAACTGCACCAGTCAACCACGTTACGTAGGGGCGCACGGCCGTGCGCCCCTACGTTGCGTCCAGCCTCAACGCCTCGTCTGCAGTAGACGCAACGTCGAA
>DASTLN010000092.1:0-3662 GCA_035714925.1 Dehalococcoidia bacterium
GTCGACGTTCTGTGCCCGCCGCCGTTCCGTGCCGAAAGTACCGAAGCATTCGGACTTTCTGCCCCCAAAGGGAGCGATCTACGGCACAGAACGACGGAGTCCCATCCGCTTCGGGGAGTTCGGCGTACTTGACTTCGAGGGACGACAATGGGGCTGGTCGACTACTTCGTTCGTCCGAAGACGATCGACCGCATACGAGCGTCCTGGGTCGGGTCCACCATCGAGAGGTACGTCGACTGGCTGAGCCAGCACGGGTACTCACCGCGGAATGTATGGCGACGGGTGCCCCTGCTGATGCGGTTTGGCGACTTCGCACGCTCGCGGGGTGCGTCGCGCTGTGCCGACCTCCCGGAGCACGTCGATGCTTTTGTCGCCTGGTGGGCGGCAGAGCGACAGCACCTCAGACAGCCCCGCTGCCGATACGAGGTGGAGGCTCGCAATCCAGTGGAGCAGATGCTGAGACTCGCCGTGCCCGGGTTCGAGGGCCGGCGCTCTCAAAACCGTTCAGAGCCATTCCAGAAACAGGCTCCCCGCTTCTGGGAGTACCTGCGACGAGAGCGCGGTCTGAGCGACGTGACGATTCGCGCCTATTGCATCCAACTCGGCATGTTTGAGTCGTACTTGAAGAAACTGAGCCTCGGCAGGCTGCAGCAGGTCTCGCCACTCGTCCTCAGCGGGTTCCTCGCCGACCGAAGCAAGAAGCAAGGCAAGAAGGCGCTCAAGGTCACCTGCGCCGCCCTGCGTACGTTCCTGCGCTACGCATTCCGGGAACGGCTCCTCCGGCGGGATCTTGCCGGTGCGGTTGAGTCGCCTCGCACGTACCGTCTTGCCGACCTGCCGCGCGCCATCACGTGGGACGAGGTTCACCGAATGCTTGCCGTAGTGGACCAGCGGACGCCTCTCGGAAAGCGCGACTACGCCATCCTGCTTCTCCTGGTCACATACGGCCTGAGAGCGCGGGAGGTGGCGGCACTCCGGCTCGAGGACATCGACTGGGACCGGGCGCTACTCCATGTCGGCACCCGCAAGGCTGGTCACTCGACGACGTATCCGTTGGCGAAGGCCGTGGGGGACGCCCTCGTGGAGTACTTGAGGCATGCACGGCCGAAGGATGGCCCACGGTCGGTCTTCCTTCGGGCGCTCGCCCCTCACGGTGCGATGACCTTCGAGTCGGTGGCCGAACGCGCGACACATTACCTTCGCAAAGCCGGCATCACTGCGTCCCGCCCAGGCTCTCACACGCTGCGTCATACCTGCGTGCAGAGGCTCGTGGACGCCGATTTCTCCCTCAAGAACATCGGAGACTACGTTGGGCACAGTGCTCCGCAATCCACCCAGGTGTACGCCAAGGTGGCCTTGCGACCGCTGCGGGAGGTGGCCCTCGGTGACGTGGAGGAGCTCCTGTGAGAGCGCGCCGCTGGCGAGGCTACGCGAGCGTCCTTGCCCGAGACATCCACACGTATCTGGCGTCCAAGCGTGCCCTTGGGTGCCGTTTCGAGCAGGAGGAAAGCGGCCTTCGGCTCTTCGATAGATTCCTGGTCAGAAGGCGGATTCGACGAAGGAATCAGATCACGCGAGTAGCGCTGGAGGAGTTCCTACGGTCACGTCCGAGGCTGAGCCCACGAAGCTACAACGAGCTTCTGGGAAACGTGGGTCGCCTTTTCAGATGGCTCATCGACCACGGACGCCTGTCTGCGGCGCCGACCCTGCCAACCCCGAGGCGGCTGACTGGCGCGCAGCTGCCGTTCATCTTTGACCGATCACTGGCGAAGCGCCTCCTGGACCAAGCCGCCGTCCTGCCTGACCGCCGGAACGCAGGACATCGTGGTCCGACCTATCGTGCCATCTTTGCGCTGCTGTACGGGCTCGGTCTGCGGGTCAGCGAGCTCTGCCAGCTTCGACACCGCGACATCGATCTTGAGCGGGAGTTACTCCTGATCCGACGCGCCAAGTTCGGCAAGAGCCGCATGGTTCCCTTTGGACCTCGCATGGCGGCGATGCTGCGTGAACACCTGCAGTGGAACGCTCGGCGGTTCGGGGCGGCGACGCCAGAGGCACCCGCCTTCACCTTCAACGGCCACCATCCCATCAATCGCCACTCCATCAATCGCATCTTCCGAGGTCTCGTCCGCAGGCTGGCTTTCTCGAGACCTCCTGGCGTCCGTTTCCCTCGGACACACGACCTTCGTCACTCATTCGCCGTTGGAACTCTGCTGCGCTGGTACCGGGCCGGGGTCGACCCGAACGCCCGGCTCCTTCATCTCGCGACCTTCCTCGGACATGTCGACGCGAGCTCGACGGCCGTCTACCTGACGATGACGCCTGAGCTCCTGCATGAGGCCAACCGACGCTTTGAGAGCTTTGGACTGCAAGCTGTGAGGGGGGCTCGATGAAGGCTGCGGCCTTGGGGCCGCTGGGGCCGCTGATCCAGGCCTACTTCCTGGACCACCTACGGACTCAGAAGGGGCTCCTTCCTGCATCGATCCGCACCTACCGGGACATCCTCCGTACCTTTTTGGCGTTCGTCTCTGCGGATGCTCGAAGCAGACTCACGCGCTTGACCGTCGACGCGCTGACGTTCGAACGGACACAGAAGTACCTCCGGCACCTCGAAGAAAAGCGTCACAACCAGCCGCGGACGAGGAATCATCGCTTGGCTGTTCTGCACTCGTTCTTCGACTACGTCGCTACGCGCGTGCCAGAGATGCTGGTCGTATGTGAGCGGGTCGCGGCTATTCCAATAAAGCGCGTCGCGCCCCCACAGACTGCTTACCTGGAGCGTGACGAGATAACCCGGTTGTTCCGGGATCTCCCCTCGCGGGGACGTCACGCACTACGCGACCGGGCCCTCCTCCTCTTCCTCTACAACACGGGGGCCCGCGTCACGGAGGTCGTTGAGCTACGCCTCGAGAACCTGGACCTGGGACCCCAGCCACGCGTTCACCTCCATGGCAAGGGGGACAAGTGGCGTGCATGCCCCCTCTGGGCAGAAACCGCAGAGCATCTCCGAGGCTTGGTGGAGCAGCGGTCCTCATCCGCCCCCACGTCACCTGTGTTCGAGTCTCGCCCAGGCCATCCGCTCACGCGGTTCGGCATCTACAAGATCGTCCGTCGGCACACGGGTGAAGTTAAGCTTGCGGGACGCCCAGGCCGCCATGTCAGTCCCCATGTATTTCGGCACACTTCGGCGGTTCACCTGCTCGACGCCGGGGTCGACGTCAACGTCATACGAGGATGGCTCGGTCACGCAGCTCTCCAAACGACAAACCGCTACGCGGAGATCACCACCCGCGCAAAGGAAGCAGCGCTCCGCGTCTGCGAGCCATCTCCCAGCGGGGCATCCCGCAATAGGTCGGTCTGGCGGGATGATCCCTCCCTCATGGCCTGGCTGAACTCGCTGTAGTCCGTTTCGTGCCGGCTCCAACGCGCGGCCATCTCAGGACTCCCATCTTTACGGCCTTCCTGGGTGGGTGGTCACGGAACGACGGCGGGCACAGAACGTCGATTCTGTGGCCAGCCACAGAATCGACGTAGTAGGCGCGTGGCGGCCCGTGCTTGAGGATCGCCTGCTTGAGGCCGTGCTCCTCGCAGACCGCACCCTCGGACAGGGCGAAATAGCTGTGAAGCACGTAGCGGGTGGCACCATCGATCTGCGATAGCAA
>DASTLN010000093.1:0-4842 GCA_035714925.1 Dehalococcoidia bacterium
CGCGCCATCTCCACGAGCATGTTGGTGCGCGAGCCCAGCGTCATGCTGAGGCCGTTTAGCAGCCCCATCACGCGCCCGACGAACAGCAGGTCGGGCGGAATCGTGATCAATGGGTTGGAGCGCAGCAGGCGCAGCATGTCGCGGTAGGAGGTCTCGAACATCTCGGGCTTGGCCCAGCCGGAGTCTGTTGCCGACATCTCCTTCGCGATGTCGCCCACGTAGGTGCGGCCGAGCTCGCGGTAGCCCTCCGGTGAGTCCTGCTTCATGCGGAAGCCGAGGTCACGGAACGTCTGACCCAGCGCCGTGTTGTCGTCGGCGACGAGCGCCTGGGTCATCTGCGCGAAGACGAAGCGGAACTGCGGACCCACCTCCTTCACCTGTCCGAAGTCGACCATGATCAGCTTCGGCCCCGGTGCGACGAGCAGGTTGCCCGGGTGCGGGTCGGCGTGGAACAGGCCGTGCTGCAGCAGCATCTCGCTGAAGGCCACGATGATCACCTTCGCGACGTCGGCCGGGTCGACGTCGAGGCGCTTCAGGCCTTCCACGTCCGTGACCTTGACGCCTTCGAGGAACTGCATGACGAGGACGCGGCGGGTCGTGTACTCCCAGTAAACGTCCGGCACCACGATGTCCTCGACGCCGGCGAAGTTTTCGGCGATCCTCTCGGCGTTTCTGCCTTCGTGAATGAAGTCCAGCTCCTGCGGGATCATCTTGTTCATCTCCTCCGAGATGAAGCTGAAGTCCAGCGTGTGGTCCAGCTTGCCGAGGATTGCGATGAACAGGTCGTTGTTCTTGAGGTCGTCCCGCACCAGACGCTCGATGCCGGGGTACTGCACCTTGACGGCAACCACGCGGCCGTCGTGCAGGACGGCGCGGTGCACCTGCGCCAGCGACGCCGCCGCGACGGGCTGCTCCTCGAACTCGGCGAAGACGGTTTCGAGCGGCTGCCCCAGCTCCGCTTCGATCAGGCGCCGCACCACGGGCATCGGCTCCGGCGGCACTTCGTCCTGGAGACCCGTGAGCACCTCGATGTAATCGTCCGGGATGATGTCGGGGCGGCTGCTGAGGAACTGCGCCGTCTTGATCAGCAGCCCCTGGTTGCGTATCGCGCAGTCGTAGAGGCGCTCTGCGCTCCAGCGGTGATGATGGTGACGCTGCTTGTCGGCCCAGGCCTCGCCGCGCCATTTCTGCACCAGCCCGATGCGACGATAGCCGACGTAGAGACGCGCCAGCACCAGCCCCACGCTGATGAATCGCAGCAAACGGCTACGCGGCGGTCGCTGGCGGTGGCCCCTGTGCCCGTTTGTGAAAGGCATCTCTATATATCTATCTAAACACGCCGCAAGGCAACGGGCGACAGCTGCCGATAAATACTTCATGCACGACCTAATCGATCCGTCACAGGACGGCTCAGTCGAAGGCCGGGACGAGCAGCTGCCGTGGTGGCTGCATGGTGAAATGCTGGTAGCCGCCGCCGGCGGCGGTTGGATCGCCGTTGCGATCGCGATCCTGCCATCCCTCGGCACGGATTCGGCCCTTTGGCTTCTCCTCTTCCTGGCCGCACCGTTCTACGAAGAGGCACTGAAGCCGCTGGGCGTTTGCTTCGTCTTTCTGTGTTGGCCCAACGTGTCTCTGTCTCGTCTAAGGATTGCTTCGCTGGCGGCGGTGGGCGGCCTCACGTTCGGATTGGTTGAAAGCTGGCTCTACGTGGATGCCTATCCCGAAGGCGGCGCGGTCTTTGTCCTGTTCCGGTTCACCGCGCCAGTCGCGATGCACATCGCGGCCAGCTTCATCTTTGGGCTCGGGCTGACCCCAACCATCTTTGGACAACTCTGGAGCGGCAGAGTACCCGGTCGGACCCGCCAGGCGTACCTCACGGCCGTGGGCATCCACGCTGCCTACAACCTGACCGTCCTCCTCCTCGCCGTTGTTGGCGCGCGGGAGCTAGCGGAGCAGACTAGCCCTTGATGACCGGGGATTCGCCGCAAAGCTCAGGGTCTGAAGCGTTGCATTCCCTACGGCGCCGCGGCCTGATTTCAGCTGCCGCCTACGAGCAGCGCGTCGCCGCGTCCGCATCCGAGCCGCTGCGTCCCTCGATCCTGCTGCAGCCGCTGGCGCTGCTCATGGCGCTGCTCGGCGGTGTGCTCGGCGTCTTCGGGGCGGTGCTGCAGGAGCTGCAATCGGCAGGCCTCGCCGCGCCGTTCATAGGCGCCCCGATCATCGAGGAAGCGCTGAAGCCGGCCGGCATCTACATCCTTCTCATCGTTTGGCCGCGGGCGCTGGCCGGCCGGGTACATACAGCGACTCTGACGGCGATATCCGGTCTCTGCTTCGGCCTGATCGAGAGCTACGTCTACGTCACCTGGTACTACCCGGAAGGCGACTCCGCCTACATCCTGTTCCGCTTCACGGTGCCGGTGATGATGCACATGATCGCCAGCGCTCTTGTCGGCTTCGGCTTGAGCCGCCAGCTGGTCGACTGGGCCGCTGGCCGTGCCTCATTCCCCAAGTCGACTCGCAACTTCTACATCGCGGCGGTTCTGCTGCACGCGTCGTACAACACGGCGGTCGTCGCGCTCGATATCGCGGGCGTACTCGAGTTCTAAGGTCTGCTCAGCGCTCTTCACGCAGCCATTCGGCGGCTTCTTTGGCGTGGTAGGTGATGATGATGTCGGCGCCGGCGCGCTTCATCGACGTCAGTAGCTCCAGCGTCACCTGCTTGCCGTCCAGCCAGCCGTTCTGCGCCGCCGCCTTGACCATCGCGTACTCGCCCGAGACGTTGTAGGTCGCCAGCGGCAGGTCGAAGCGCTGGCGGGCCTGCGAGAGCACGTCCAGGTACGACAGCGCCGGCTTGACCATAACGATGTCGGCGCCTTCCTCGACTTCCGCCTCGATCTCGCGCAGCGCTTCGCGGGCGTTGGGCGGGTCCATCTGATAACCGCGGCGGTCGCCGAACGCCGGCGCGCTGTCCGCCGCGACGCGAAACGGCCCGTAGAACGCGGACGCGTATTTCGCCGCATACGCCATGATCGGCGTCGAATCGAGGCCCGACGTGTCGAGGGCGGCGCGCAGGGCGGACGTATGGCCGTCCATCATGTCGGACGGTGCGACCATGTCGGCCCCTGCCTCGGCCTGGCTCACGGCGGTTGCGGCCAGCAGCTCCAGCGTCGCGTCGTTGTCGACCTCGCCCGAAGCCGTGACGATGCCGCAGTGGCCGTGCTCCGTGTATTCGCAGAGGCAGACGTCTGTGATCACGCAGAGGTCCGGGTCGGCGTCCTTCAGCGCCCGTACCGCGTCCTGCACGATGCCGTCCGCCGCGTACGCCTCGGAACCACGGCCGTCCTTCGACGCCGGCAGCCCGAACAGCAGCACGGCGGGCACGTTCAGCTCACGTAGCTCACGCGCCTCGGCCGCCAGCTGGTCAATCGAGAGTTGGCACTGCCCCGGCATCGACGCGATCTCGTCCCGCACGCCGCGCCCATGCGTCACGAACAGCGGGTAGACGAAGTCGCGCGCATCCAGCCGCGTCTCAGCAATGAGCCGTCGCAGCGCTTCGCTACGGCGCAAACGCCGGAAGCGGTGGAAGGCGGCCGGGAGACGCGTTGTAGTTGTCATGCCGGGTTCATAATAGCGCGCCGGCTAGCTATTCTCACCGTGCCTGGGCCCTTCGATGATGGCGAGCATTTGAGCTGGCGAGACGGTGCGACACGGCAGATCGAAGTTCGGAAGCACCTGGAGAAGATGCCGGTCACCTGTGCAAATGAAGTCGACCTCGGCGAGGAGCGCCGCCGCGATGATGGGGGCATCCGTGCCGAACCCTGCCTCTGCCCACGGCTCGACCTCTGCTTGACCCGGCCGCCTCACAACTTCGAAGTCCACAGCGAGGAATAGAAGCTGTGCTTCTTGCTCGAGTTCCGGCGCCTTGGCGTGAATGTTGCGAGCTAGCTCGTCGAGGACGCGAGTTGACACGGTGGCTCGAAGCCGACCCAACGCAGCCAGCGAGAGCAGTCGGCCGGGGGTTCCTCCAGGAGTTCTGAGGCCGGAAAAGAGGACGTTCGTGTCGAGGAAGACGCGGGGCGCCCCCTCAGACGCCATACCGCTCGGCTAACTCAGGGTAGTCCTCCCGGAAGATCTCCTTGCGGACCTCGCGCGCCCCCTCGATCCATTCGTCTTCACTTATGCCCGCTTCAGCGAAGGCGCGCTGCAACTCCCGAAGAGCGTCCAACGCAGCCTTCCGGGCTAGGCGGACGACCAGCTTGCCGTCCTCCACCTCCGCATCCAGTAGATCGCCAGGCTCCAGGCCGAGCTCCTTGCAGAGCTCCGCTGGTAGCGTAAGTTGGCGCTTGTCCCGCAGCGAAATCCTCATCGCAATCCTCGAATCTGACGTAGGACGTTGCACATTACATGTCCTACGTCTTACATCATACACGATTGAGCAACTCTAGCAGCCCGTCAGGGAACAACGGGAAGTCGCCCCGCACAAACGCGTCGAGCGGCACCCAGTGCGCCTCGAACTTCGAGTCGCCTTCCAGGCACTCAACCACCTCTCGCTCATAGAACGCAGCGTCCTTGAACCGCGCTTCGAAGCTCCACACCAGCTCATGGCCCTCCGCGCCGAGGAACGTGAAGATGTTCTCCCCGACCGTCAGCAGCCGCACGTCCTCGATCTCCGCGCCGACCTCCTCGCGGATCTCGCGCCGCACCGCCTCCTCGGCCCGCTCGCCAAACTCGATCTCGCCGCCGAGGGGGCGGTAGAAGCGCTGCTGCTTCACATTGTCGAAGCCCGGCGCGACAAGGATGAAGCCGTCATCGCGCCGGAAGACGCAGATCGCCAGCGGCCGG
>DASTLN010000094.1:0-18442 GCA_035714925.1 Dehalococcoidia bacterium
GCCATACGCGGATTGATGATGCGGCCGGAGTCGTGCGCCGCCACGTAGCGCAGGACGCGGATGCGGCCGGTCATGACGTCGGCCTCGACTTCGCAGAAGTGGGCGGCGAAGGAGTTGAGGACCTGCTGCGTGCTGCCGGACTGGACCGAAGCGGCGCCTATGACGTCACCGGAGATGCCGCCCGCCAGCGACGCCCAGCCCTCGGCGCCGGACGACACCTCGCGCAGCTGGCGCAGCGCGTCTTCGGCGGCCTGCTTGACGGCGTTGCCTGAGGTCATCGTCGTCGAGGAGCCGGCCGTGACGTGCGCCGGAGGCGTCGTGCCGGTGTCGGCGAGCACCATGCGTATCGAATCGAGAGGCGCGCCGAGCGTCGCGGCGGCGATCTGCGCCAGCACGGTCTCGGAGCCCTGCCCAACGTCCACGTTGCCGATCGAGACGAGGACGCCGCCGTCGGGTGCGATGCGCACCTCGGCCTGCGCCGTGACGTTGCCGCCGCCCTTGTAATTGCCCAGCGCCATGCCGATGCCGCGGCGAATCGGGCCGGTCGAGCTGCCGTTGGGCAGGCGGCGGGCGCGCCAGCCGATGCGCTCGGCGCCTTGCAGGATGCAATCAGCCAGCCCGTTGCTGGAAAAGGGCACGCCGCCTTCGACCGGCTGGTCGGGGACGAGCTCGCCGGCCGGCGTTTGACGCTGGCCTGGCTGGCCCTCCAGCTTTACGTGGTGCGCCAGGCGGTAGTCCAGCGGGTCCACGCCCGTTTGCGCCGCGATCTGGTCGATCAAGACCTCAAGGGCGAAATGACCCAGCGGCGCGCCGAGGCCACGGAAGGAGCCGCCGGCGGGCCGGTTCGTGTAGGCGGTGCGACCTTCGAAGCGCGCGTTGGGCGTCGTGTAGAGATAGATCGGTCCTTGCCCAATGCGCCGGGTGACGCCCATGCCGGACGCGACGTAGGCGCCGGCGTTCATCACAGCCCGCATGTCAACAGCGACCGGCGCGCCCGAGGCGTCGACACCGATCTCAAGGTCGATATCGGTCTCCTGGCGGTTGCGGCCCGCGGTGAACTCCTCGGCGCGGCTGTACTCGATGCGCACCGGGCGTCCGGCTGCCCGTGCCGCTAAAGCTGCGAGCGAACCGAGGCGGCTCTCGTCCTTGGCGCCGAAGCCGCCGCCCATCGTGGTGCAGATGACGCGGACGTCCTCCTCCGGTATCTCCAAAACGCGGGCCAGGTTGCGCTTGTCGACGGCGTGGACGGCGCGGCTTGTCTTCCAAATCGTGACGCTGTCGCCGTCCCACTCCGCAAGCGCGGCGCGCGTCTCCATGCCTGCGGGGCTGTGCATCTGCGTGTGGAAGCTGCCGCTGAAGCGTTGCGCTGCGTTCGCCAGCCCGCCGGCCACGTCGCCGCGTTCAACCATGAGCGCGTCGCCGCCGACGAGGTTGCCTGGCGCGTGCTCGTGCAGCACCGGCGCGCCGGGGGAGAGCGCTTCCGCGGCGTCGAAGACGGCCGGCAGCACTTCGTAATCAACATCGATCAGGGCGAGGGCGTCTTCAGCGAACGACTCGCGCTCAGCGGCGACGACGGCGACTTCGTCACCGACGAAGCGAAGCGTTTGATCGAGCGGCAGCAGGTCGGCGTCGATGCGCACTTGCGGTACGTCCTGGTAGGTCAGGACGGCGTGAACGCCGGGCAGCGCTTTCGCCTTCGACGTGTCGATAGAGCGGATGCGGGCGTGCGGGTGTGGGCTGCGCAGGATGCGGCCGTACAGCATTCCGGGTCGCTTGAGGTCGGCAGTGTACTTCGCGGCGCCGCGAACCTTGGCGCCAAGGCCGGTGCGCGGGACGGACTCACCGATCAGGGCGGGACTCTGGGTCATCTCATACCTCCTGCGGCCTTCGCGGCCGCGGCGGCGATGCGGTCGTAGGCGTTGCAGCGGCACACGTGACCGACCATCTCCCAGCGCAGCGCCAGCTCGTCCAGCGACGCGTCGTGCTTCAAGGCGGCGTAGGCGGCGACGGCGAAGCCCGGGACGCAGAAGCCGCACTGGCCGCCGTCCTCCGCCACGAAGGCATCGAGCACGGGAGCGAAGTCCGGGCGCTGGGCGAGGCCTTCGACGGTCGTGACTTGCTTGTCGCGCACCTGCATCGCCAGGAGGTGGCAGGCGAGCATCGGCTTCTCGTCGATGAGGACGGTGCAGGCGCCGCATTCGCCGCGGTCGCAGGCGCGCTTGGCGCCGGTGAGGTCGAGGTCCTCGCGCAGCACGTCCAGCAGCGAGGCGCGGTGCTCGATCTGGAGGACGCGAGGTGCTCCGTTGATATTGAGCTCGATTTCAGTAGTGGTCTGGGATGTCATAGGGCGAATTCTAGAGCGCACCCGGGCTTGTGATCGAGTCGTAGAATGTCGCCAGCTATGCGACAGGACATCCACTTTTGTACAACGAAGGACGGTGTACGGATCGCGTATGCCGTTGTGGGTAGCGGGCCGGTGCTGGTCAAGGCGCCGAACTGGATGACTCACCTGGAGTACGAGTGGGAGAGCCCCGTCTGGCGCCACTGGTGGCAGGAGCTAGCGCGCGACTTCACGCTGGTGCGCTTCGATCAGCGCGGCTCGGGGCTTTCGGACTGGAACATCCCTGAGGCGACCTTCGAGTCCTGGGTGACCGACCTCGAAGCCGTGATTGAGGCGACGGCGGTTGAGAAGTTCTCGTTGCTGGGGATATCGCAGGGTGGCCCGACGGCCATCGAGTACGCCGTGCGCCACCCCGAGCGCGTCGACAAGATGGTGCTGTACGGCGCGTATGCGCGCGGGAGCCTGTACCGGGGACGTTCGCCGGAGGAGCACAGCGCGCTGGTGACGCTGACGCGCGAAGGCTGGGGGCGCGACAACCCCGCATACCGTCAACTGTTCACGAGTCAGTTCATGCCCGGCGCGACGGCCGAGCAGATGAACTGGTTCAACGAGCTGCAACGTATCTCTACGACGGGGGCCAACGCGGCTCGTGTGCAAGAAATCGGCAGCAACATCAACATCGTCGACCGGCTGCAGCTGGTGAAGGCGCCGACGTTGGTCCTGCACGCCCGTGGCGACGCCCGTGTGCCGTTTGATGAGGGTCGCCAGCTGGCCTCTCTGATCCCGAATGCGCACCTTGTTGGGTTGGACAGTACCAACCACCTGACGGTTGCCGACGAGCCGGCGTGGGAGAAGCTGATCAGTAACGTGCGGCATTTCCTGGTAACCGGCAGCCCGTTGCCGGAAACCGCCGGCAGAACGGAGATGCCGGAGACGGACCCGGCACAGTTGACGCAACGTGAGGTCGAAGTCCTGAAGCTGATGGCGGCGGGCAGAAGCAACCAGGAGATCGCCTCCGAGCTGGTTATCAGCATCAACACGGTCACAAACCACGTGAAGAACATCCTCGGCAAGACGGGTACCGCGAACCGTACGGAGGCGGCCAACTTCGCCCACCGTCACGGACTGATGGCGCTGGAGGCTTGATGAGAATGGCCAGACTGCCCTGATCGGCAGCTCGGGAACCGTGCGATGGACCAAACGATAAGGTTCTGTACCACCAAGGATGGCGTGCGAATCGCATACGCCATTGCGGGCAGTGGGCCGCCGCTCGTCAAGGCGCCAAACTGGCTGACGCACATCGAATACGAGATGCAGAACCCAATGTGGCGGCACTGGTGGGAGGAGCTAACCCGCGACCACACAGTCATCCGCTTCGACCAGCGCGGCTCCGGTCTCTCTGATTGGCCCGTAGCCGATATCTCCTTCGACGCCTGGGTTAGCGATCTCGAAGCCGTGGTCGAGGCTGTCGCCCTCGACCAGTTTGCGTTGCTGGGGATTTCGCAGGGCGCGGGTGTGGCGATCGAGTACGCGGCTCGCCATCCGGAAAGGTTTCGCACCTCGTCATCTACGGCGGCTTCGCGCGTGGCCGGCTGAAGCGCGGTCAATCACCTGAGCTGCAAGAGGCCGTCATGACCCTGATGCGCGAGGGCTGGGGTAACGACAACCCCGCATACCGCCAGATCTTCACAAGCCAGTTTATGCCGGAAGCAACGCCGGAGCAGATGCGGTGGTTCAACGAGCTGCAGAGAGTCTCGACTTCCCCTGAGAACGCAGTGCGGATATACGGGACCAGCTCCCAGACGGATGTTGTCGGGAGGCTGCAAGAGGTCAAAGCACCCACGCTGGTGCTGCATGCGACCAGAGACTTACGGATCGCCTTTGAAGAGGCACGGCTGACCGCATCCTTGATTCCAAACGCCCACCTCGTTCCACTCGACAGCAACAACCATCTCACGCTCGCGGATGAGCCGGCGTGGGAGGTCCTGGTCGCTAACGTGCGCCACTTTATGACTACGGGCGCTCCGTTGCCGGAAACGCCGGGGCTGACCGAGATGCCGAGGTCGGACCCGGCTCAGCTGACGCCGCGGGAGATCGAGGTGCTGAAGTTGATGGCGGCGGGCAGAAGCAACCAGGAGATCGCCTCCGAGCTGTTTATCAGCATCAACACGGTCACGAACCACGTGAAGAACATCCTCGGCAAGACAGGTACCGCGAATCGTACGGAGGCCGCCAACTTCGCCCACCGTCACGGGCTGGTAGCCTCGAACTAGTCCCAGAGTCGCTTCCTAGCTTCATCGACGGCCAGCCCTGGCTATAGCCACCCCGGCTATAGCCATTTCTTGTTCCGGAAAACGCCCAATCGTGGTCGTGTGGGGCAACCTGCGCGAACTTACCTTGACTTGTAGAAGACGGCCGCCGGGCACTGAGTCCCGGCGAGTACCGAAGGAGCAAGTCATGACAACTCAAGCAATCGCAGCCGGGCCAGAAACGTTCGTCGAGGCTCGCAAGGCCACCCTCACCGGCCGGCTCAGTGCGCCTGCCGAGCTCCTCTCCATACCGGGGTTTCTGCAGCTCGGTCTGAGCAACGCGCTTTCGCAGTCATTCGCTATGCGCATGCAAGGTCTCGCGGTCGCGTGGGTGGTCCTGGAGATGACGGGGTCGCAGATGTGGCTCGGCATCGTCAACGGCGTCCCCGCGATCTCGGTTGTCCTGTTCTCACTGCTGGGTGGTGTTCTGGCTGATTCACGTGACGCGCGCCGGGTACTGATCGCAGTGCGGTCCGGCCTCGGCGCGGCGGCCTTCCTTGCGTTGGTCTTGATCTCGACGGGCCAGATCCGTATCGAACACCTGCTTATCTACGGTCTGCTGGCGGTTGGGCTGTCGGCAATCGACTTACCGGTTGGCAGGACGCTGATGCTGCAGATGGTGGGCCCCGAGCGCCTGATGAACGCGAACGCAATGCAGAACTTTGGCATGAACCTGGTCAACATCGCCGCGCCGACGAGCATGGCGATCCTGATCGGCGTCGCGGGTTCAGGCGCAGCGTTTGGTGTGCTTGGCGCGGGCTACGTGCTGGGGACGCTGACGCTTCTGAAGGCGCGCCTCTCGGTCACGCCCATCGCCCCGGCAGCGCCCCGGCGATCGCAGCCCGTCGAGGAGCTCATCGCCGGTCTCGTCTACGTGCGCTCCACGCCGAGGGTGGCAGCTTTGGTCTCCCTGGGGTTCCTGATGCCGTTTGCCGGGGTCTATTTCGCCATGATTCCGACCTTCGCTCGGGACGTCCTGAGCGCGGGCGCCGGTGGACTGGGCTTGATGGTTGCGGCGTTTTCTCTGGGCAGCCTCGCAGGTTCGATGCTGCTGGTGATGAGTCAGGGGATCCGCCGCCGCGGCGGCAAAGTTGCCGTCCTCGGAATCCTCTTCGGCGCGGGCATGATCGGCTTTGCGGTGTCGGAAAGCCTGCTCCTTTCCAGCGCTATCAGCCTGTCGATGGGGTTCATCGCCGCTTTCTGGCAGAACATGGTTACGACGATGGTGCAGACAGTCGCGGCGCCGGAGATGCGCGGCCGGACGCTAAGCGTCTTCACGATGGGCTTCCAGCTCGCGAGCCTCGGCTGGCTGATCGGCGGAGTCACGGCGAGCCTGGCGGGCCCTGAGGCAGCGGTCGCGATTGCCGGTATCTGCTTTGCCGGATTCAGCACGCTGATCTTCACCGTCAGCAAGGAGGCGCGTGAGGTCGACTAAGGCGGCAAATCGCGAGACGGAAGATGAGGCTGTTCGCTGAAGGCGGAGGGCCTCATCACTTCGCCTGAGTTACACTCGCTTGTGAATTGTGAATAATGCTTCCCCCGCCGCCGATACGTCTCTAGTCGAAACTCGTGAGCTGACCAAACGCTACGGAAGGCAGGTGCTGGCGCTCGATTCGCTGTCTTTGCAGGTTGGCGAGGGTGTTACCGGCATCGTTGGCGCCAACGGCGCCGGCAAAAGCACGCTTATCAAGATACTGCTGGGTTTGTTGAACCCCACCTCGGGCGGCGCCACCCTGCTGGGCTTCGACGTCGTGACTCAGGGACCTACCTTAAGGCAGTACGTCGGCTACATGCCAGAGCACGACTGCCTACCGCCCGACGTTAGCGCGACCGACTTCGTGATTCACATGGCGCGGATCAACGGACTGCCCAGCTCTGCCGCGCGGGAGCGTGCCGCCGAAACACTGCGCCACGTCGGGTTGTTCGAGGAGCGTTACCGGGCCATCGGCACGTACTCCACGGGCATGAAGCAGCGCGTCAAGCTGGCGCAGGCGCTGGTCCACGACCCGAAGCTGCTGATGCTGGACGAGCCGACCAACGGGCTCGATCCGGCGGGCCGCGACGAGATGCTCGATCTGATCCGTCGCATCGGCCGTGACTTCGGCATCTCGATGCTGATGTCGTCCCATCTCCTGGGCGAGATCGAGCGCGTCTGTGACCACCTCGTCGTGATCGACGCGGGACGGCTGATGCGCGCCGACACGATCGCGACGTTCACGGGCGAGATGCAGGTCCTGACGATTGAGGTCGACGAGAAGCAGGAGGAGCTGCAGGCTCGGCTCGTGGCGAAGGGCCTGGGTGTGACCGCCGACGGCCCGCTGCTGTTGATCAGCATCGACGGCCAGGCGCCGTACGACGTCGTCCGCGACGAAGTTGTCGATCTCGGTGTCGGGTTGCTGCGTATGGAACAGCGTCGGCACCGGCTGGAGGACCTGTTCCGTGTCGAGACCGAAGAGACGGCCGATGTCTGAGCAGACAACGCCATCTCGACTCCAGACCGGCATCTACGACCTCGGTTACCGCACGTATGACGGAGCGCGGTTGGGTCGCCTTTACGCTATCACGTCGCTGTTCACCTACAGCCTACGGGCGGTCTTTGGCCTGGGGCGAGGCTGGGTTGCGAAGTTGTTCGCGATGGGCCTGGCGGCCATCGCGTCGATCCCTGCCCTGGTGCAGCTAGCTATCGCGGCGATTGTGCCGGCCGACTTCGAGTACGTCGGCTTCGAGAGCTACTTCTCCTTCGTCAGCATCGTTCTGGCGTTGTTTTGCGCGGTTGCGGCGCCTGAGGTCGTGGGACGCGATCAGCGTCACCGTACTCTGGCGCTTTACTTTTCTCGCGCACTCTCCCGCAGCGATTATGTTGCAGCCAAGTGGGTGGCCCTGCTCGTCGGGTTGCTCATCGTCCTACTGATACCGCAGGCGCTGCTTCTGACAGGTAACGCGGTCGCCACCGAGGAGGTCGTGGACTATCTGAAGGACAACCTCGGCTCGATACCGCCAATAATTGGAAGCTCGCTGGTCGTTGCGACGATGATGGGTTCGTTGTCCCTGGCGATCGCGTGTCAAACGCCGAGGCGTTACTGGGCTTCGGGGGCGGTCATCATTTACTTCGTCATCGCCACGGCGCTGGGCGCCATTCTTCAAGAGACCATCTCCGGCAGCGATGGCGACTATGCGTTCCTGATCAGTCCGATTCACGTCCTCGAGGGGACGGTCTACTGGATCTTCAACGCAACTCCAGACCTCGATTCGGATATTTACGGCGTGGCGTTTGATGGTGTGTATTTCTTTGCCGCAGCCGTCGGTTATTCGCTGCTCGGCCTGGCCGTGGTGTACCGGCGATTCGCGAAGATGGCGATTTGATGACTACGCAGTCGGCTGCTCTGACGCTCAGCAACGTTTCGCGCTGGTACGGGAACGTCGTCGCCGTGAACGACGTGTCGTTCGAGCTGGGGCCGGGGATCACGGGTCTATTGGGACCCAACGGCGCCGGCAAGTCGACGCTGCTGCATATGCTGGCGGGGCTGCTCGCGCCGTCCAATGGTGACGCGCTGGTCAACGGGGAGGCGGCCTGGCGAAACCCTGACATCTATCGGCTGGTGGGCTTCGTGCCGGAGCGTGAGGCCGTCTATCCGTTCCTATCGGGGGTTGAGTTCGTCAAGCTGAGCGCGCGCTTGCACGGTCTCGAGAAGCCCGAGGCGGCCGCGCTGAGCGCGATCGATCAGGTCGAGATGGCCGACGCGAAGGATCGCGCCGTAGGAGGCTACTCGAAGGGCATGAAGCAGCGGATCAAGATCGCCGCGGCCATTGTTCACCAGCCGCCGATCTTGCTGCTCGACGAGCCCTTCAACGGCGCCGACCCGCGGCAGCGGCTGCGCATGATGGAGATGTTGCAGCGCATGGCGGCAGCCGGCGCGACGATTGTCTTCTCGTCTCACATTCTCGAGGAGGTGGAGCGGCTCGCCGAGAACGTGCTCGTGATCGTGGCCGGCAGGCTCGCGGCCTCGGGTGACTTTCACGAGATTCGCCGGTTGATGACGGACCGGCCACACACACTGCGCGTGCGTTCGAGCGACGACCGCCGCTTCGCAGCGGCGCTGATAGGGCAGGAGTCGGTATTCGGAGTCGAAATCGAGGCCGAGGGCCTCAGGGTGCAGGCGGCGGACCTGGTTTCGTTCTCGCGCATGGCGCCGGTTGTCGCTCGCGATTCCAGCGTCACCGTGTACGAGCTGTCGCCGACAGACGAGTCGTTGGAGAGCGTGTTCTCCTATCTGGTGCGGCGATGATTGGCTTCATTTTTGGGCTGACGCTGCGACAGCTGGTGTTTCGCAAGAGCACGCTGCTGCTTCTGGCGCTCGCCACGATCCCCGTGCTCATCGCCGTCATCTTCGAGATCGGCAACGATGGGGAGACTGCCCCGGAGGAGTTCGCCGTCGAGGTGCTGGCCGTTTGGCTGGTGACCACCACGGTGCTTCCCTTGACGTCGGTCCTGTTTGGCACCTCGGTGCTGGGCGATGAGCTGGAAGACGGGACGATCATTTACTTGCTGACGAAGCCGGTCCAGCGCTGGTTGATCCTGCTGCCGAAGATCGCGGCGGCCTGGCTACTCACGACGGCGCTGGTCGTTACGTCGCTGCTCATTTCCGTGCTGATCGTGATGGGCGGCGACGGTGGCTCGATCATGCTCGGTTTCGGTGTGGCGGCGGCGATCGGCGCACTGGCGTACGCGGTGGTCTTCACGCTGCTGAGTATTGTGACCAGCCGGGCGCTGATCGCGGGACTGATCTTCGTGTTCATCTGGGAGGGCGCGGTCACCGGCATATTCGAAGGCGTGCGCTACTTCAGCATCCGCCACTACACGCTCGGCATCGCCGAGTGGGTGAGCGACGCCCCAACGGACTACCTCAATGCTTACGTTGGGGGCTTAACGGCGTTGATTTTGTGCGGAATCGTCATCGTCGCCGGGTTCGCGTACGCGAATCAGCGCTTGAGGCGTGTGGAGATCAGGGAAGCCACCTAAGAGGAAACCCGCCATCCGGGATCAACTTTCCCTTACGCTTGTCGATCCTTCTTTAGAACCGTTCTTGGGCCGCCCCGCGACAGGTGGTGAAATAGTGCCATTCAACCTCTCTCAGATCGCCGAGCGCCTCCTGGGCTCTCGCGAGCCTGAACTCGATACCGGCGTCGGCTTCTACGACCCGCTAACGCGTCTTCCCACGCGCGCGGCGGTGGTGCGCGAGCTGAAGAGCTGCCTTGCGAAATTGCACAACAGGCACCCGGTGGCGTTGGCCATCGTCGATTTCTCGAACGTGCAGGGCCTGGTCGAAAACGGCGAGGCCGTCGATCCCGACCTGCTCGTACGACTTACCAGGCTTCTGACGTCCCAGGCTCAAGGACATTTCGTAGGCCACCTGCGCGATCGGGAGTTCGCCGTTATCCTGTGTGACATGCCAATCGCTCAGGTCGAGAACCTGGCCGACCAGATCATCAACTCCGTGCGCAGCGATGCAACCCTGGAGGCGGACCGCCGTTTCATTGCGACGATTGTTGGCGTCGGATACAGCAGCAAGGGCGACTGCCGCGCTCCGCAGCTGATGGGGCTGGCCGACATCGCGCTGCATTACGCATTGGCCACAGGGCGGGGCTGTCACGTCATCGTTGATCGTGTGCCATCAGCCAGGGCTGCGTAGCAGCACCTCGGTAGCGCTAGAATAGCGGCCTCCCAGGCCAAGGCCTGGACGCGACGGGAGGCGCGGCGTGAAGATAGACGCCGAGACCGCGAGAAAGCTGCACCGCTGGTTCCCCGACCTCGACATGCAGAGCGTGACGCTGGTCAACGCCTGGCCGATGAACAGCTTGATCAAGAACGTCCTGCGACAGGGCGCGCTGACGGTCGCGCCGTTCGTCTTCTACGGCAAGGTCAGCTTCACGCCAGGAGACCCGAGATCGATCGCGCTCCTGGCCCATGAGCTGAAGCACGTGGAGCAGTACCGGCGGATGGGGCGGCTGGGGTTCCTTCAACGCTACTTCCTGGACAAGGCGCGCAACGGGTTTGAGTACAGCAAGACGCTGCCTCTGGAGAAGGAGGCCTATGACCTGCAGGCCGAAGTCCTGGAAGAGCTGACGAATTCCTCCTGAGTCTGTCCTTTCGGTGGATGCTGTTCGTCTACTATTCGGGCAGGTACGGAGCCTGCCGTAGAGAAAGGACAATCCAACCGTGAAGTACATGCTTCTGCTCTTTAACCAGGAGGAAGCTTCCGATATGTCACCGGACGCGATGGCGCCGTGGATCAAGTTCGGCGAGGATGCCAAGGCGATCGCTCCGCAAGTCGCCGGCGAGGCCCTGCAGCCCTCGACCACAGCGACCGTGGTGAGCGTGCGTGACGGCAAGACCGTTACCACCGACGGACCGTTCATCGACACGAAGGAGCAGCTCGGCGGATTCTACATTTTCGATTGCTCCAATTTGGACGACGCGATCAAGCTTGCCGGGATGATTCCCTGGGCGCCCACGGGCCACATCGAAGTGCGACCGGTCGTCGAGTTCGGGTAGGTCGTCCTGACGCGGCGTGAATCGTCTCCTGCCGCCCCACCGCGCGACTCCGAGTTGCGTCGCGCGGTGGAGGCGGTCGCCTCGGAGCACGGCGCGCGCATTACTGCCACGCTCATCCGTCTGTGCGACGGCGACTTTCAGCTCGCCGAGGACGCTTTCCAGGAAGCACTGATCACGGCGCTGGAGCGCTGGCCTACGGATGGCGTGCCGGCACGCCCGGACGCCTGGATCATCACCACGGCTCGCCGCAAAGCCATCGACCAGCTACGCCGTGGACAGACGCTCAGGCGCAAGCAAGAAATGCTGCAGGCGCTGCTCGAGCATGAGCAGGCCACCGCAGGCAGCGATGTGCAGGTGGAGGAGGATTCAGTGGAAGACAACCGCCTCCGCCTCATCTTCACCTGCTGTCATCCGGCACTGGCGCTCGACGCGCAAGTTGCGCTAACGCTGCGGACCGTCGCTCGGCTCGATACACCGCAGATCGCCAGGGCATTCCTCGTCAATCAAGAGACGATGGCAAAGCGGCTGACGAGGGCCCGCTCCAAGATCCGCGACGCCCGTATCCCGTATCGCGTGCCGCCGGAGCACGAGCTGCCCGACCGCCTCCAGGGCGTGCTGGCGGTGATCTACCTCATCTTCAACGAGGGCTACATATCAAGCAGCGGTGAGTCGCTGCTGCGGACTGAACTGTGCGACGAAGCGATACGCCTCGGCCGGCTGCTGCTGGCGCTGATGCCGGACGAGCCCGAGGTCATGGGTCTCCTGGCGCTGACGCTGCTGATCGACTCGCGCCGTGCTGCCCGCACTGACTCCGCCGGGGACCTGTTGACCCTGGAGGAGCAGGACAGGTCGCTATGGGACGTTGAGCGAATCGAGGAGGGTCGCGCGCTGGTCGAGCGATCGCTGCGCATGCGACGGCCGGGGCCGTACCAGCTGCAAGCCGCGATCGCCGCGTTGCACGCCGAGTCGCCAGGGCCGGCGGACACGGATTGGACCCAGATCGCGCTGCTCTACAGTGAGCTGATGCGGTTTCAGCCCAGCTCGGTGGTGGAACTCAACCGCGCCGCGGCCGTCGCGATGGCATTTGGGCCCGAGGCAGGTCTCAAGCTGCTGGACGATATCGACGCGCGAGGTGAGCTCGCTGGTTACTACCTGGCGTATGCGGCGCGCGCCGACCTGCAGCGTCGTGCCGGCCAGCGCGATGCAGCCGTAGCGAGCTATCGCGCGGCGATTGAGCTTTGCAGCAACCCCGTCGAGGCGCGTTATCTGCGGCGCAGGCTGAGAGAGGTGTCTCTTGGTTAGCGAATTCACCGGCTTCGCGCCGGAGACCTTTGCCTTTCTGCGCGACCTGACTCAACACAACGACCGCGATTGGTTTACGGCGAACCGCGCCCGCTACGAGGCGCATTACCTCGCCCCGGCTTTGGCATTCATCGAAGCCATTGGCCCACGACTGGCGGCGGAGCTGCCGGGAGATGTGCGGTTCGAGCCGCGGGTCAACGGGTCGCTGTTCCGCATCAACCGCGACGTGCGCTTCTCAAAGGACAAGACGCCTTACAAGAATCACATCGACATGTGGTTCTGGACGGGCGACAAGAAAGGTTGGGAGACGCCGGGCTACTTCATGCGTCTACTGCCGGAGCGATGGGCAATTGGGGCCGGCATCCATCACCTCAGCAAGGAGGGCCTGGAAGCTTACCGCAGGGCGGTGTTGGATGACGCGAAGGGACGTGCTCTCGAAGCAGCCGTCGCCAGAGTTGGCGGTCCGTACGAGGTAGGTCTTGCGAGCCGGAAGTCGGTACCGCGAGGTTACGACGCATCTCATCCACGCGCCGTGTATCTGCTCCATGAGGGGTTGGTCGGGGTGCTGGAGGACACGGTCCCGCCCGAAGCCGGGAGCGCGGGCTTCGTCGAAACGTGTGTGTCGCACTTCAAGGCCGTGAGCCCGATCAACGAATGGCTGGCGTCGATTCTACGGCGTTAGCGAACGATCAGGCGGCCCGCAGGCGCGCGAAGTCGCTCTTGATGCCGTCGAGGAAGCAACGGACGATCTCCGGGTCCCATTGTGTCCCGGCGCCGTCGGTCAGGATCTGGACCGCGTCATCGTCGGACATTGCTTTGCGGTAGGGCCGGTCCGTGGTCATGGCGTCGTACGCGTCGGCGACGGCGACGATGCGCGCGCCAAGCGGGATTGCCTCTCCGGCGATGTTGTCAGGGTAACCATGCCCATCGTAGAACTCGTGGTGGTGGTAGACGATGTCATGGACGGAGCGGAGGAAGGGCACCTTCTTGCAAATCTGGCCGCCGATGTAGCAGTGCTGCTTGATCTGCTGGTACTCATCCGGGGATAGCTTGTCGGGTTTCTTCAGGACGCTGTCGGGCACGATGATTTTTCCAACATCGTGGAGGGCCGCTCCGAGCCTGATCAGGTCAATCTCCTTGGCCGGAAGTTTCAGCATTTGGGCCGTCATGCCAGAGTAGTCGACGAGACGAATGCAATGGTCGCCTGTGTAGGCGTCGCGAGTCTCGATCACGTTGGACAGCACCATCGCGGTTTCCAGGCCCATGTTCTGCAGCGCCTCGCGCTGGCGAGCGCTGGAGATGGCAACGGCTGCCTGGTCTGAGATGCGATCGAGGGCTCCCAACTCGTCCCTTGTGAAGTCGTGGATGTCTTCGAGCGAGACGACGAGGGCGCCCAGCACCTCACCGTCCAGGACGATGGCTGCGCCGGCGGTCGAACGGTATCCACGATTTCGGGCGATGTCGGCCAGCATCTGGTAACGCGGGTCTGCATAGATATCACGTGTGAATGCGGTGCCACCGTGGGTCATCACCCACCCGGAGACCCCTTCGCCTAAGGTCCGGTGCTCAGATTCAATCAGGACAACTTCGCCGTCACTACGCCGCGTGAAGCCTCGAAAGGTCTGTTGTTTCTTGCCGCCAAGGTCAGGCGTCACGATGCCGGCCTGCTTCGCGCCGAGCAGGTCCAGTGCAAAGCGGGCGATTTCGAGGATCGATTGAACTTCGCCGGCGCCGGAGAGAATCATACGGTCGATGCGGTTTAAAGCCATCAGTTCGTTGGCACGCGACTCGCTAAGCAAGCGCTCGCCGACGTAGGCGCCGCGTTCCTCGGAGAGCCGGTTGCCTACGTACCCGAGGCAAAGAAACGCCAGCGGTCGCAGCACCCAACCCGAGTTGGTGAGGTTCCAAGGTGCAGTACCCTCGAAGTAAAGGGGGCGTCCGGCAAGCATATGGAGGAGATCGATGGCCGGGGAGACTGCAAGCGCGGCGATAATCGCCACGGCGAGACCGCGCTTCAGACTGAGAGTTAGGGCGCTCAGCACCACCGGCAGGTAGTAGAGATGCGCCATCTGGCTCGGCAAGCCGCCGCTCACCTCGATCACGAGACTGGTGCCGATAACCGCAGCGATGCTCGCGGCCAGCATGACTGTCTGGCCTGGTATCGGTCTCTCGCCAAGGCTCCAGGTTCGATCCATTGTTTCTTCTTGGGCAGAAATCCTCTGCGTTTATATCGTCAAGAAGCCATGGCGACGATAGTGTGCCTACGCTTCATCATTCCTGTCTCGCCGTACCCGTTCGATGGCGGCGTTGACAAGCTTCGGCGCCGGTCGCACGATCCGTGCGACAAGACAGCACCCTCTGGAGGTTTGCGTGAGACTGAAGCGAGTTGGCCACGTTGCGCTGATGGTTGCGAATGAAGATCGCTCGCGCGCGTTTTACCGCGATGTGATGGGCTTCGACGTCAGCGAACAGGACCCCGAGCATGGCGGCACGTTCATGACACTGGGCGATAACTTCCACACGATCGACGTATTCCCTCATCCGGAGCCACAAAACGCGGAGATGCCGAAGCGTGGGCAGGTCGGCCTGTTCCACATTGCATTTGAGGTTGGCAGCTACGCGGATCTGCGCGACGCCTACTGCTCGCTGCAGAACCACAACGTCGAGATCAGCCACTGCACCGACCACATCAGCCAGCGCAGCATTTACTTCGCCGATCCGGACGGCAACCGGCTGGAGATCTATTACGAAGTTCCGGACGCCCTGCAGCGTTACAACGAGGACAACCCGAGGGGTGACGAAGACGTCCCGTTAGAAGTCACCAAGCCCGGCGCGCCATTGCCGCCGTGGTTGGAGGAAGACTGGCCGTCGAGGTAGAAGCCTCGGTCGCCGGTGGCGGTGCGCAGGTCAAACTGATCTGCGCACTTTCCTTGGGATACTTGCCTGGCTACTGGAAGGGACGCGGTGGGCGCTGGCCGGGTGTGGTCCGCAGGCGCAGCTTGTACATGTCGCCGTCCTGAATCTCTTTGGCGCGCTTAGCCATGTCGCGCCAGTCGTCGTTGACGCTGATGAAGCAGCCGGAGAGGCCGTCGCCCTGGCCGGAGAGCAGGAAGTTGGTCAGGTCGGAGGCCCACTCGATGGGTGTCTTGCCGCGCTCAAGGGCCACATCATATTTGGGTAGCCACTTCTGGCCGTCCGGGTCGTTCATGACGGAGTCCGACATGCCAGTGTGGACGACGCCGGGGTGTATGACGAAGCACCGCACGTTGTACTCCTCCGCCTCCAGAGCCAACGTTTCAGCCAGGCGGATCAGGCCTGCCTTGGTCACCGCGTATCCGGTGTCGTAAGGGATCCCCCAGAGGCCGCCGCCGCTGCCGACGAAGACGATCTGTCCGCTGCGCCGCTCGACCATGCCGGGCAGCACAGATTGCGCCACGATGACCGAGCCCATGAGATTGGTCTCCAGCGTGTAGTGCCAGTCTTCGGTCTTGTTGAGCCAGAGCGGGCCGAACGGACCGTCGACGCCGGCGTTGCTGACCAGGAAATCGATCGGGCCGAGCTTCGCCTCGGTTTCAGCGACGAGCGCGCGGATCGCCTTTTCGTCGGCGACGTTGGCTGAGAAGGCGATCGCTTTGCCCCCGGCGCCCTCGATTGCGGCGACGGTGTCATCGAGCCGGCTCTGGGTGCGTCCCGTGATCGCGACCGAGGCACCGTGCTTCGCCAGACTCTCGGCGATCTCGCGGCCGATGCCGTGCCCACCGCCTGTGACGATCGCGACCTTGCCCTTGAAGTCGAACTCCTCGGCCATCTAATCCTCCTGTGGTATTCGGATTCCGCGCGAGTGACCATCAAATCATAGCTGGGCGGGGCGTATAGGACATAGTGGCGCCGCGTGCTAGCTTTTCGCCGTGGACCTTACGCAACTCTTCGAGATCTACGCGCCGCAGCCGCGCGCCACGATGCCGTTAGGCCTGCGGGTCAACAGCCACATCTACGCCGGTAACCTCGGCGGCGCCGATCCGCTCAGCGGCGCCATTGAGTTGGACCCCACGACGCAGCTGATGCACGCGCTTGGGTTGCTGCGTCACTCAGTCGAGCGCGCGGGCGGCGGGCTGGAGCACATCAGGCGAGTGGTCGCCAGCGTTGCCGACCCCGCGGACGGTGAGGCCATTGAGCTGACGCTCAGCGATTCGTTGCGCGGCGCCGAAATCGAGACCGACGTAGCGCCGCTGCCACTCGGACACCTGGTCCGCCTCGACGCGTTCGCGGTGCTCGACGATGACCGCGAACGGCCGGAGCTTTTCTACGTCGGCGGGGCGCCTGCCGGCGTGCGCATCGGCGACGTGGTGTTCAGCGCGGGCGTCACGGCCGCGGACCGCGAGACGGGGGTGACCAGCGGCGACACCACAGCACAAATGCGGGCGGCGTTTGCCAACCTCAACCGTGTTCTCGCTGAGGCGGGCCTTGATCGCGGCGCCGTGCTACGTATCGGGGGCTATTTGCGGGACCTTGGAGAGAAGGACGTGCTCAACGCCGCCATGGTTGAAGCGTTCCCGGACGCGGCGCAGAAGCCGGTGCACAAATACGTCCCCGCGTACCTGCTGCCCGGCGTCAACGTCAGCCTGCAGTTCATCGCCCGGGCCGGCGCAGCGCGGGAGATCATCGAAATCGAAGGCATCAAGCACAACGACCCGATATCGCTTGGGGCGCGGGCCGGCAACCTTGTCGTTTCATCGCGCGTACAGGGGCGGTTGGCGGACGATGCCGAAGCGCAGGCCGAGCGACTCGTGGAGTCGCATGCGCGCCGGGTGCTGCAGCATGCCGGCGGTGACCTGCGACACGTGATGCAGGCAACCTGGGGCGTCGGTGACGTAGCCTACGCCGTGGACATCGCGAAGGTGATGGCGCGTCATTGGCCGTCGAACCCGCCGGACGTGCAGGTCACCGAGGCTGACTTCCCGCACAGCGGGCTGCCGCGTCTCGAGTTCATCGCGCTGCTGGACTAGCCGCCTACTGCAGGCCGGCCCGCTCCACCATCAACTGCTCGACCTCGCGCTGAAGCGCTGCAAACCGGCTACCGAGCTCACTTAGTCGTGCCAGGTTGCCGGCCGCACTGGCTGCGTTGATCTGCTCGCCGAGGTCTTTCAGCGACGCTTCCCTTTCATGGATGGCTTCCTCCATCTCCCGGCGACTCTGCTCCAGCCTCCGGTTCGATGCCGGCGCGGCCACTTCGCGAACCTGTCTGCGAGGGTGAGGTTCTGGCGGCGGCGTGGCGCTGGCTGCGTCGTACTCCTCGAGCGTGCCGTTGAAGTCTCGCAGGGTGCCGTCTTCTATGACCCAGAGGCGCGTTGCGAGCCGCCGGATCAGGCGCCGGTCGTGCGATGCGAGGACCATGGTGCCTTCGAAGCCCGCGAGGGCTTCTTCCAGCGCCTCTCGGCTCGGGATGTCCAGGTGGTTGGTCGGCTCGTCGAGAAGCAGGAGGTTAGCGCCGGAGCGCACCAGCTTCGCCAGGGCGAGCCGGCTGCGCTCGCCGCCGCTGAGGTCGGCGACACGCTTGAGCACGTCGTCGCCGCTGAAGAGAAATCGGCCTGCCTGATCGCGAGCGTCTTGCGTCCTCGTGCCGTCCGGCCGCAGCAGCTCGTCGAGGATGGTCGAGGCCGGGTTGAGGTTCTCGGCTTCCTGCCAGTAATGCGCTGTTGTCACCGCTGTGCCGAGCGTCAGGCCGCCCGTCACGGGTGGCAGCTCGCCGGCAAGTGTTCGCAGCAGGGTGGACTTTCCGGAGCCATTGCGGCCCAGCAGCGCCACACGCTCACCGCGCCCCAGCTCCAGGTTCCCGGCGCGCAGAATCGTCGTGCCGTCGTAGCCGGCGGACAGTTCGCGTGTCTTGACTGCGACTTCGGCGCTGCGGGTCGCCTTGAACTCGAAGCGGACGGCGCG
>DASTLN010000095.1:0-25606 GCA_035714925.1 Dehalococcoidia bacterium
CTGCGGGTCCTCGCAATGGTCGATCACCGGTAGCCCGAAGGCCGACGCGTATTCCAGCGCATGGCGCATGATCGAGGCGTTCGCGACCGGGTTGCCGTCGTCGCTGAAGCCGATGCAGCCCGCGTCCGCCAGCTCGCCGAATTCCGCCAGCAGCCTGCCCTCGCGCCCCTTGGTCACCGCGCCGATCGGCAGCACGCGCACGATCCCCTGCTGCGCGGCGCGCTGCATCACGTAGTCGACGGTGCCGCGATTGTCCATCGCCGGCTCCGTGTTGGGCATGGCGCAGACGGTCGTGAAGCCACCGCGCGCCGCCGCCCGCGTCCCCGTCTCTACCGTCTCCTTGTACTCAAACCCCGGGTCGCGCAGGTGCGTGTGCAGGTCGACGAACCCCGGCGCAACCACGAACCCTTTGGCGTCGATGGTCTGTAGGGGCGCACGGCCGTGCGCCTCTACGTTGGCGCCGAAACCAACGATGCGTCCGTCTTCGACCAGCACGTCGCCCACCATATCGACCCCGTTCGCCGGGTCGAGCACGCGCCCGCCTTTGATCAAGAGCAGCGCCACTACTTGCTGCCCCGCATCAGATACAGCAGCGCCATGCGCACTGCCACGCCGTTCTGTACCTGCTCCTCGATCATCGACGCCGCGCCGTGCGCCAGCGCCGCTGAGATCTCGACACCCTCGTTCATCGGCCCGGGGTGGAGCACCGGCGCGCCAGGGTTCGCCTTGGCCATGCGCGCCTCGTTGACCTGGTACAGTCTCGAGTATTCGCGCAGGCTCGGCAGCTGCCCGCCCGCCATGCGCTCCTGCTGCAGCCGCAGCGTCATCACCGCGTCGGCGCCGCAAATCGCCTTGTCGAGGTCGGTCTCTACGGTTACGTCCGGCAGCCCGCCGTCCTCGCGCGGCTTGCCCAGCTCTGCCGGCAGCAGCGTCGGCGGCGCGCAAACCACGATCTCCGCCCCCAGCTTGCTCAGCCCCCAGATGTCGCTTCGCGCCACCCGGCTGTGCGCCACGTCTCCGACAATCACGATTCGCCGGCCCCGCAGGTCGCCGACCCGCGACCGCAGAGTGTAGAGGTCAAGCAGCCCCTGCGTCGGGTGCGCGTGCCAGCCGTCCCCGGCGTTGATCACCTTCGCGTCACAGTGCTCCGCCGCGAGGTACGGCGCCCCCGACATCGCGTGCCGCATCACCAGCACCTGCGCGCCGATCGCCTGCAGCGTCCGCACCGTGTCGATTAGCGACTCGCCCTTCTCGACGCTCGACCCCGACGACGTCAGGTTGATCACGTCGGCGCCCAGCACCTTGCCTGCCAGCTCGAACGAGGCGCGTGTCCGCGTCGACGCCTCGTAGAACAGAGTCACGATCGTCGTGCCGCGCAGCGCCGGAGCCCGCGGTACATCGCGCGCCAGCACCTCTTTCATCGCCGCCGTCGTCTCGAGGACGACCTCGATCTCATCGGCGCTGAAGTCGTCCAGGTCCAGCACGTGGCGGCGCCGCCAGACGCGCTCTTCGTTCGGGGTCAGCGGTACCTCGGTGACCTGCTGCGCCCCCGCGCGCGCTTCGGAGGTTCGTGACGAGGCCATGGCTACTCCTCCTGCCTTCCGTCAGGCACGTCTTGCGGCATGATCGCGACTTCGTCGCGGCCGTCGGTTTCTTCCAGGCGCACTCTTATGTCGTCGCCGCGCGCGGTCGGGACGTTTTTGCCGACGTAATCGGGCCGGATCGGGACTTCGCGGTGTCCGCGGTCGATCAGCACCGCAAGCTGGATCCGCTGCGGCCTCCCAATGTCGATGATCGCGTCCAGCGCCGCCCGCACGGACCGGCCCGTAAACAACACGTCATCCACCAGAACCACGCGTCGGTCGCTGACGTCCTGCGGCAGCTCCCCCGGCGCCAGCTGCACCGAAGCGCCGCGCGTCGACAGGTCATCGCGATAGAGGCCGATATCGAGCGCGCCGACGGGAATCGCCTCGCCTTCGATCTGCTCGATGGCGCGCGCCAGGCGATGCGCCAGCGGCACGCCTCGTGTGTGCATGCCCAGCAGCACGAGGTCGCGCGTGCCCTTGTGCGCTTCCACGATCTCATGCGCGATACGAGTGATCGCGCGCCGCAGGTCCTCGGAGGTCATCAGCACGCGCTCAGGCACAACGAAGCCTCCGACTCGAAAGATCGGGAGCAGAATCTGGTATGAGCAGGTTTGGAGGGTACGCGGAGGTACTCATCGCCGTCTCCCTTTCCGGCCTCGCGGGACCGGTCTTAAAGGTCAGGTCGGCTTTCAGTATAGCAGCGGCTGTGCGGCGCGCGATAGTGCCTGCGCGCCGCTAAGACGCCTAGAAACCCCCGATATTCGCCTCGAAGTCGAAGCCTTCTGCGGTCTTCAGACGCATGAACACCAACACGTGGCCGCCATCTGAGAAACCAAAGAAGCTGGTAGCGGACTGGTAGCCGTAGACCAGCCGCCAGTCCTCCTCGGCACGTTGCCTGAGCTCGGATCGAATACCGTCCTTGTTGTAGGCCACGGCGACGTCGTACTCGATCATCGCGCGGCCTCCTCCCGAGCCCCAGGCCCGGTCTCCATCACAGCCAATTCCATAGTCTCCTATCTCCAGTCACTCACGAGGTCGATCAGTGCAGCGCTTCCGCTGTCCCTGTCTGTCCGGAGGTGGTCAGTCCACAAAGGAAGAATAGGCAACATCTATGTCGTTCGCCTCCGCCATTGGTCGCATTGAAGCCTGGGCTTTCCGTCTGACCGCTACGAACCACCAGTCGCATCAGACCAGTGTCAGGTCGAGAGGCCGGCCCACTCCTCCTTGAGGATCGCGTACACCGCGGTATCGCACCGTCGATCGCGCAGCTGGACGTTCTGCTTCAGCAATCCCTCGCGCCTCATCCCGATTCGCTCCATAAGCCGCCATGATCGCTCGTTATCGGCGATGCAGTACGTCCAAACGCGATCCAGGCCTTGTCGGGTGAAGCCGAAGTCCACCAACGTCCGCACTGCCTCCGTGGCATACCCACGGCCCCAGTAAGAAGGGTCGAGCTCGTAGCCGATGTCCGCTTCAGACAACGCGCTGAAACCGAAAGCAACCTCATCGCGCCTTCGCAGGCCGCAATCGCCGATCAGGCGGCCGGATTCCTTGAGGGTGATCGCCAGCTGGAAGTGCGTGCGCGGTTCTGCATCCTGCCATCCCACGAACAGCTCTACGTGCTCGCGCGCGTTGTCCCGGATGTCGTCCGGCTCGTCGTAGAAGCGCCAGTAACGCTCATCCGCCCTGCAGGCCGCGAGGGCGTCCACGTCATCCATGACGAAGTCGCGCAGGATCAGACGCTCGGTCTCCAATTGCATGCCACCAGCTTACAGAGCTCTCAGTGGCCTGAGTCCCTTCGACGGGTTAGAGTTTCGACAATCACATCTCCCCGAAGAGAGGACCCCATGCCCGTCAACATCGCCGACATTCGCTCCATCGTCGAAGCCCAGGAGCAGTGGCGCGGACGCGAGACCATCAACCTCATCGCCAGCGAAAACGCCCAGAGCCCGGCCGTCCGCACCCTGCAAGACTCCGACTTCATGGCCCGCTACGCCGAAGGCCACCCCAACCACGACGGTCAGGTCCTGCGTTACTACCAGGGCACCCGCTACATCGACCAGATCGAGACCATGGCGCGCGAAGAGCTGCTGGCGCTGACCAACGCCCGGCAGGCCGACGTCCGACCGATCTCCGGCAACGCCGCCAACACCGCGATCGCCCTCGGCTACCTGCGTGGTGGCGATTCGATCATCGTCAATTCGACCCCGGCCGGCGGCCACATCAGCCACAACTCGATCGGCGTCTTCGGCCGCCGCATCCAGAACCGCGGCGCCTCGCTCAACCTCGACAACGAGAAGCACATCCCGCTGCACTTCTTCCCCCTCGCCGAGGACGGCTACCACCTCGACGTCCAGAAGAGCATCGACCTCATCGAACAAGCGTCGCCGCGCCTCATCGTGCTCGGCAAGAGCCTGTTTCTCTTTCCCGAGCCCCTACCGGAGCTCGCCGCCGTCTGCAAGGAAAAGGGCATCCCCATCCTGTTCGACGCCGCCCACGTCTTCGGCCTCATCGTCGGCGGTCAGTTCCAGGACCCCTGGCGCGAGGGAGCAACCTGGGTCACCGCCAGTACCCACAAGACGTTCCCCGGCCCCCAGCGCGGCGTCATCGTCTCCGACCTCGAACCGGAGGACGAAGCGCGCTACTGGCCCGCCGCCGACCGTGGCGTCTTTCCCGGCTCCTCCAGCAACCACCACCTGCACACGCTGCCCGCGCTGCTCGCCGCCATCCGCGAGATGCAGGAGCACGGCGCGTCCTATGCCGGCCAGATCGTCGCCAACGCCCAGGCTCTCGCCCACGCGCTCGAGGCCGAGGGCATCCCCGTAGAGGCGCGCGACTTCGGCTACACGAAGAGCCACCAGATCGCCGTCAACGTCGCCGATCACGGTGGCGGCCTCGACGTCGCCCAGCGCCTCGAAGCCTCCGACATCATCGTCAACTACAACCTCCTGCCGCACGACTCCGACGCCCGCAACCCCTCTGGCCTCCGCATCGGCGTCCAGGAGATGACCCGCTACGGTATGCGCGAGCCCGAAATGCAGCGCCTCGCCGAGCTCACCGCCGCCTGCATCAAAGGCACCGCGGTCCAGCCCGAAGTCAACGCCCTCCGTTCCCAGTTCTCAGAGCTACAGTACGTGTAAAAGCACGCCCTCTCCGCGCACGGAGAGGGGTGGGGGTGAGGTCCTCCGCCCGCCCACCTTACCCATTGCGAGCCATCGCAGAGGCGAAGCAATCCCGTCGCCCCATCCACCACGGCGCAGCTCCCTCGTCGTAGTGCCCCCCAACCGCCAAGCTCCCTCTCCGCGCACGGAGAGGGGTGGGGGTGAGGTTCTCTCACTTGACATGCAAGCAATTCCTTGCATATCTTGAGACTCGTGGATGCGATCTTTAAAGCCCTCTCAGACCCCAATCGCAGATATCTCCTCGACCTGCTCCATCGTCAGGATGGTCAGCGCCTGAGCGACCTCTGCAGACAAATGGATATGACGAGGCAGGCGGTCAGCCAGCACCTCGCGCTGCTTGAATCGGCAAACCTCGTAACCACCCTGCGCCACGGACGCGAGAAGCTGCACTACCTCAACCCGCTGCCCATCCAGGAGATCTCCGACCGCTGGATCCACAAGTACGCTCGCCGCCGCGTCCAGGCGGTTCACGCTCTCAAGCAACGGCTGGAGGAGCCCATTGACAGATAAGCCGTTCCTCCTCTACTCAATCTTCATCCAGGCCTCGCCCGAACGCGTCTGGCAAGCCTTAACCGAAGCGGAGTTCACGCGCGAGTACTGGGCCGGGCGTGATATCCAGTCCGACTGGAAGGTAGGCTCACCGGTACAGTCCTTGCGGCGGGACGGAGGCGTCGACTGGCAGGGTGAGGTGCTCGAGGCTGATCCGCCATACCTGCTTTCTTACACGTTTAACATGCTCATCAGCGATGCGCACAAGGCAGACCCGCCCTCGCGCGTCACGTTCCTCCTCGAACCTCTCGGCACCGTCACGAAGCTGACGTTCAAGCATGAGCACGCAGACCTCGCAAGCATCACGTCTCAAACGACCCAGCACGGATGGCCCGCGATCTTTTCGAGCTTGAAGAGCCTGCTGGAGACGGGCAGCGCGCTGCCTTTCTCGGGCCTCGGATTCGCGCCCGGGCAGAAGCAGGACAGATAACGGCACATAGACTTGGAGGACAGACCCAATGCCCATCAGCGTCCGCTACATCGTCAACAACGTCGACGAAGCGCTCCCCTTTTATACCGATCACCTCGGCTTCGAGGTCCAGATGCACCCGGCGCCCGGCTTTGCCATGCTCGGTCGCGGAGAGCTGAGGCTGCTTCTGAACCAACCCGGGGCCGGTGGAGCCGGTCAGCTCGCGCCCGAGCCCGGCGGCTGGAACCGGTTTCAGATCGAGGTCGAGGACTTGGAGGACGTCGTAGCAAAGATGAAGCAGGCAGGCGTCAAGCTCCGCAGCGACATCATCACCGGCAACGGCGGCAAGCAGGTCCTCGCCGAGGATCCCTCAGGCAACCCCGTCGAGCTCTTCCAGCCGTTCTAACCCAGCGTCAACCGTGAACCAGCGATAGCCTCGCGTTGTGCGCGTCCGAAGGGTCAATCCTGCCCTGTGAGCCCGCCGTAATCAGAGCCAGCGCGTAGACGCCGCCACCACCCTCGCGGCCGGCGATGAAGTCGGCGGCCGCGCCACCAGCCGGCACGAGGAAATCGATGCCGTGACGCATGCTGTCATAGTGGAGCAGCCCTCCACGCTCGTCCTCAACCGACGTGCCCTCACCCAGCAGTGCCTCCATCCGTCTGGGTACGTCTGTTTCGCGCACCGCGATGGTGAGCGCAGAAATCCCCAGGGCCCCGTTGGCTTGGTCCACCTTCCTGGGCACGCGCTCTTCCCGAGGCGTGATGTCTTCGATCAGAAACGGCGTGACGCCCTGCGTCTCTACGGCGAGCGATAGCGTCCACTCAAGCCGGTAGCCGTCCGGACGCAGGCGGTTCATCGGTTGCTTGTCCGTCATCGCCACGCCGGCGTCGCGCAGTGCGGCAACGTCCCCAAGGATGTCATCCGTGCGCATGCAATAGTCGACCAGTCCTCCACCGAGGTGTAGGTACCTGTGCCAACGGTGCGTGCGGTCGTCTTCCCAGAACGCGATCAGCTCGATGTACGAACCGTCCTGGAACGCGATCAGCGCGTTGTGTGTCCCTACGTTGTGGCGACCGCCGGGTACCACGCTGAAACCGAGACGTGTGTAGCTATCGATCGCCTCGTCAAGATCGTTCACCAGGATGACGACGTGGTCGATGCCCTGCAGCATGGCCGGAAGGAGGGGAGGCGTCCGCTAGCGGATGACCGGCACCTCGCCGGCGGCGCATTCGCCCTCGCCGCGGATCACCTCGAACAGGTCCGTGTGGCCCCAGTCCATGTACGACTCAGGCTCCTCGGCCAGCGATCCGACCCACTTGAACTCCTCCAGTGGCTCGACGAAGTGCTTCGGTCCGACCCGCTCGACGAAGTCGACGAACGACTCCGTGTCACTGCTGCGCTGCGACGTGTACACCTCGAAGATCTTGTCGATCGCGAGGTGCGCCTTCTTCGCCGACACGCGCGTGATGCGAGTCGCGTAGTGGTCGATGTTCTGGTAGCCGACACCGCCGACGAACACGTCGTAGCACGGCACCTCCAGCTTGCCCACCTTGTACGACGAGCCCTGCAGGCCGATGCCCGCCATGTGGTGCTGGCCGCAGCCGTTGGGGCAGCCGCTGATCTTCACGTTGACCTTCAAGACCTCCGGGTCCTGGTAGTCGAACTTGATCATCTCCTCGCGCATGCTGTACCCGGCCTGGTTCGATGACGTGATCGCCAGCTTGCAGCTGTCGGCGCCGGGGCAGGCCACAACGTCGGCCAGCATGTTCGCCTCCGCGTCACCGAAGCCGATCTCGGTCAATTCGCGGTGCAGCATCGGCAGCTCCGCTTCGCGGACCCAGCGAAGGATCAGGTTCTGCTGCGGGTTCGTGCGGGCGTAGCCGCCGCAGTACTTGCGCATGACGCGCGCCAGGTCACGAAACTGCTTCGTGCTGATGTTACCCATCGGGATCGTCAGGTCCGCGGAGTAGAAGCCGTCCTGCTTCTGCTTGCGAACGTTCGTCCAACGCCAGCGCTCATAGTTCGGCGCGTGCGGCCGGCCGTCGTCCGGCACCGGCGGGCTCGGCTCTTCCGAAACCAGCGAAGTCAGCGCCGCCATGTCCAGCGGCTCTTTCGACCACTCCTTCGCCAGCTCTTCCTTCACCTTCTCGATGAACGCTTCGGCGCCGATCTTGTGCAGGAGGAACTTGATGCGAGCCTTGTTCAGGTTCTTGCGCAGCAGGCCCGGCAGGTCGCCCTCGCGGTCGAAGACGCGGATGATCGCCTCGGCGACACGGATGTACTCACCGTCCTCGCACTTCGCGAACTCCCAGACCACGTCTGCCTTGCGCGGCATCGTCGACGTACCGCCGCCGGCTCTCATCTCGAAGCCCATGACGCCATCTTTGATCTTCGCCACGAAGCCGAGGTCGTGGAAGTTGGAGCCGGCGCAGTCATTCGGGCAGTTCGAGAACGAGGTCTTGAACTTGCGCGGCATGCGCTGGCAGATCGGGTTGCGCAGCATGTGCCGCCCATAGGCCGTCAGCCACGGCGTTGTGTCGAAGATCTCGTCCGGCGCGATGCCGGCGTATGGGCAGCCCGTGATGTTGCGCACCGTGTGGGCGCAAGCCTCACGCGTCGTCAGGCCGCTGCGCGCTAGGATACGCATGACCTCGGCCGCGTCGTCCAGGTTGATGAAGTGGAACTGGAAATTCTCACGCGTCGTGATGTGGCCCCGGTGCAGCCCGGAGTACTTCTCCGATACCTCCGCCAGCGCGTCCATCTGGTCCGCCGTGATGCCACCGGCCGGCAGCTTGATCCGCATCATCTGGTTGTCTTCCTGCCGTTGGCCGTAGGTGCCGCGCGACAGCCGGTAGAGCTGGAACTCGGTGGGATCTTCGTCGCCGATGCGGAACTTCTTCGCCCGCCCCTCGAACTCGTCGATCTCGTCGAAGTCGACCTTCAGGACGTAGCCCGGCTTCATCTCCGGAATGCCGTCGTATTTCTTATCCGTGGTAACCATGGCGAGTCTCCCGAGACCTAAAGTCGACTTTGTTGACCGAAGAAGTAGACAATTCCTCGGTTAAATTCTACACCGCTCAGGCCAGTAGGTTAACCCCGGCGCCTCCGGGGCGTCAAAGACTACCAATGGGGCCGGCAAATACCGATAACACTTCGTATGAGAAGCGTGATTCGGACTGGACTCGTGCTGGGCGTTTTCGTCATCCTGGCGCTCGCGGTGGCCTGCAGCGGTTCATCCCCGCCCGGACCCCCACCCACGCCCGCAAGCGAAGGACAGGAACCAGGTTCGCCGCCTGCTGCTGCCGTCGATCCCGCCGCGACTCAGACTCCCGATCCCCTGGAAGAGCTGCGCCAGATTGAGCCGATCCCCCCGCCGGCGCCCCTGACCACTGTCGATGCACTGCTCGGCGGCGCACCGGACCGCCACGCGGCAGCGGCGATCCGTGAATCGCTGGCCGCGGAGGGCTTCGACCTCAGCGGCGTCGATTTCTTTGTGCTGCCTCAGCCCAGCGGCGCGGGCAACATGCTGATCGCGGAGATTGACTACATGACCGGCGACGAGGGCTTTGCCGAGGACCAGGCCTGGCTCGAAAGGCTCATCGAGGGCGACACCATCGAATCCTTCGAGATCGAGCGGGTCGTATTGAGCTGGCGCCTGCTGGACGAGTCCAATGAGCCGGTCGTCCTCTTTATCTTCACGATCCCGGTGGACGCGCTGCGCGCCGTTCGCGCCGAAGAGATCACCAGCGAGGAAGCGCTACAGCAGGCTCGACTGGAGATGAGGGAGGTCCAGGCGGAATGAAGCGTCTGCTGCTCCTTGTCTCGATAGCGCTAATGCCCGGCGTCCTGGCCTGCGGCGACCTCTCAGACGCCGACGCTGAGGAGATCCTGGCGCAAATCCGAGAGCAAATACCGATCCCCAACCTCGGCCAGCCGCTTTCGCAGGAGCCTGACGAGGACATCCAGGCGGCTGGAGCCGCCCCTGAGGCAACGGAGAAGATACGGCAGGCGGACCGGCTGCTGGAGCAAGCCCTGGAATCCAGGGAGCCTGGGCCGGTCAGCGAGGCGGTTGAACTCAGGCCCCGAGACCCTAGCTTGCGCCTCTACCAGGCCGCGATGATGGTTGCCTACGGCAATCGCAGCGAGTCTCGCAGGGCCCTCGGAGAAGCAGCAGGCCTGATCTATCCGCCGGCCGCGTGGGATGAGGAGCGCGATTCCATCATCGCGCAAGACATCGAGTTGACTCTTGGCTACCTGGATGCGCTGCTGCGGACAATGCAGGCTTTCGAGAGCGGAACGCCCGAGAGATACAGCCTGCGCATCGAATACTGCAAGTGGCACGATATCTACGACGGCTTCACTGAATCGCTTCTACGGAAGTTCAATTTCGATACGGATAGCTCGCGCTATCCCTCCGAAGCTTGCCGCTAGGCAGCCCGCGCCGGGCTGCTTCTACTATCCTCACAGCAAGGTTCAGCACAACTCGGCCCCAGCGTAGGATTCGTCTATGGCAAATCCCGAAGGCCATAGCCAGGAGCCATTTCGACTCCGCTCCCTCGTCTTCAGCGTCTACCTCCCCACCATCTTCTTCTCCATAGGCCAGGGCGCCGTCATTCCGGCCATCCCCCTCTTCGCCCGCGAGCTCGGGTCGTCCGTCGCTATTGCTGCCTTCATCGTCGCGATGCGTGGCATCGGTCAGCTCGTCGGCGATATCCCCGCCGGCCTCGCTGTCTCCAAATGGGGCGATAAAGGCGCCATGGTTGCCGGCACCACGCTGATCGGCGTCGTCGCCATCGGCGCCTCGCTCAGCCCGACACCGATCGCGCTCGGCGCCCTCGTCTTCGTCATGGGCATTGGCTGGGCCTTCTGGCAGATCGCACGCCTCGCCTACGTCAGCGAGGTTGCACCCCTGGAGCAGCGCGGCCGCGCCCTCTCGATGACCGGCGGTATGAACCGCATCGGCAACTTCATCGGCCCTGCGCTCGGCGGCTTCCTCGGTGAGTACGCCGGCTACGAAGCCGCCTTCCTGCTCCAGGCAGCGATGGGCCTCGCGGCCGCAGCCCTGATGTTCATCGTCGTCCGCGAGGCTGCGGGCGACAAGGTACAGATGCTCGGTCGCGGCGTTCGCGGTCGAATGGCTGAAACGCTCTCCAACCACCATGACATCTATCTTCGCGCCGGGCCGCCGGTTATCGCGCTGGGCGTGCTTCGTCAGGCGCGGCAGGTCTTTCTACCGCTCTGGGGCGACCACATCGGCCTCGGCGGCGGACAGATCGGCCTGATCACCAGCGCCTCCTTCTTCATCGACGCTTCGATCTTCTACCCCGTCGGACTGATCATGGACACGAAGGGGCGTAAGTGGGTCGCAGTGCCCTGCCTCATCACGATGGCCGCCGGCCTCGCCATTTTGCCCCTGACAGACAGCTTCACGACGTTCCTCATCATCGGCCTGCTCACTGGGCTCGGTAACGGCTTCGGCGCCGGCATCAACATGACCCTCGGGGCCGATTTCGCGCCCGATGTAGGAAAGGGGGAGTTCCTCGGCGTCTGGCGCTTGATCAGCGACGTCGGTCAGGGCGGCGGGCCCGTCGTGATCAGCGCCGTGATCGGCGTCGCCAGCCTCGGCGCCGCGTCCGTCGTGTCAGGCGGTATCGGCTTCGTCGGCGCCGCGCTCATGGTCCTCTTCGTCCCGGAACCCCTGAAACGCCGCGTAGTCCCGCGCTTCGGCCCCAGCCCTCCGCCCGTATCCTGACGCCCGTATGCACGTATGCCCTGAAGCCCGTATGCTCGTACGCCCGTACGCCCGTATGCCCGTGCCCGTATGCCCGTATGCCCGTATGCCCGTATGCCCGGGAGGATAGGGGTGAGGGGCTACGGCAGCCGGTTGAACCAGACGAGCCCCAGCCCACCGGCCACCATCGATAGCGCCAGCGCCGCGCCGGCGAAGGCAAAGGTCACCTCTGTCTCCTTGTTCTCGATGACGCGCTCTCGCGCCAGGTCGTCGTAGATCTCGCGCAGATCGCTCTCGTCCTGCGCGTTGAAGTAGCGCCCGCCGGTCAGCTCCGCCATGCCCTTCAGTGTCGCCTCGTCCAGGCGCGTGAAGACGTTGCGCCCCTGGATCTGCAGCACCGTGCCCTCGGGCGTCCCGATGCCGACCGTGTATATCTTTATCCCGGCCTGGGCCGCCTCCTGCGCCAGCTCCAGCGGGTCGGCCCCGGTGTTGCTCTGCCCGTCCGATACCAGAACGATGCTCGCCGGCGGTGCGCTGAGCACTTCGCCCGGCGCAGGTGTCGGCGTCGGCTCGTTCGTCAAAATCGGTTCGCCGTCTGCTTGATCCTCGTAGATCGCATCCAGCGCCACGGCCAGCCCGGCGCCGATGTTGGTGCCGCGCTGCGGCCGCAGCCGGCTGATCGACTCCAATGCCTGCGTCCGGCTCTCGGACGGCGGCGCCACCAGCGCCCCAAAGTCGCTGAACGAGACGACGCCGATTTTCACCCCTGAGGGCTGCTTCTCGACGAACTCGCGCGCCGCTTCCTTCGTCGCCTCCATGCGGTTCGGTTCGACGTCCTGCGCGAACATCGACCCCGATACGTCGATCGACAGAATGACCGTGCCCGTCGTGGAAGGCGTCGGTATCGTCGCCTGTGGCCGCGCCAGCGCGATGATCATCGCCGCCAGCGCCAGGAGGTAGAGCACCGCCGGGACGTGACGCTTGATGCCGGGGCCGGAACCCACGGCCTGCCGCACCAGCGACACGCTGGCGTAGCGCAGCGCGTATTGCTGCCGCCGGCGTTGCATCGCGACGTAGATCAGGGCCAGCACCGGTATCGCAATCAGAGCTATGAGCGCCAGCGGCCACTCGAACGTCATAGCCTCACTCCTCCCGCGCGCCCGGCCGCCCGCCGCCGTGTCTCCCGCCTCAGATGGGCGAAATGCGCGATCTCCTGGACCATGTTGCCATCCGTTGAAAGACGTAGCGCATCAACGCCGTGCCTCGCGAAGGTGCGCTCTATGTGATTGCGCCGCTCCTCGACCAGCGCGCTGAACCGCCGCTGGAATCCTTCGTCCCGAGTATCGACGTAAACCTGCTGTCCCGTCTCGGAATCCTCCAGCATCAACGGCCCGATCGGCGGAATCTCCTCTTCGCGCGGGTCGGTCAACCAAACGGCCAGCACCTCATGGCGCTGCGCCAACCGCGACAGCGGCGCCTCCCACCCCTCCTCGGCGATGAAGTCAGACACTACGAAGACCAGCGATCGTCGCTGCAGCGTCTGACCGGCGCGATCGAGAATCTCCCGGAGGTCTGTGACGCCCCGATGCTCGACGCGGTCCGGCCGCACGAGCTGGTGGATGATGCGCAGCGTCTGCATCTGGCCGCCGCGCGCCGGCAGCACCTCGTCGACAGCGCTGGAAAACAAGATCGCGCCCACCTTGTTGCCATGTCGCGTTAGCAGGCGCGAGATCACTCCCGCAAAATCCACCACGAGGTCGCTCTTGCGCGAGTTCGCCGTCCCGAAGTTCACGGAAGGCGATAGGTCCAGCAGCAGCCAGGCCGTAATCTCGCGGTCCTCGATGTACTGACGCACGAACGGCTCGCCCATGCGGGCCGTGACGTTCCAGTCCATGTAACGCACGTCGTCTTCCGGCTGGTACTCGCGGACCTCGGCCAGGTCGTAACCGTGGCCCGCGAACAACGAGCGATAGTCACCCTGCAACATGCCGTCCAGCCGCCGCACGACGTGCCAATCGAGGCGCTTGAGCAGCGCTTCGGCATCTTCGATACGGCGTTCCGGCGCGGCCGGCAGCATCGTCATGCACCCTCTCCGTTATTGGGCCGCCCCGCGGTCGTCAGTCGCGGGTCATCCGTGAACGGACGCGAGGGGCGCGGCACCGACTCGATAACGCGCTCGATCAGGTCGTCGGCGCTGATCCGGTCCGCCCGCGCCTCATACGCCAGGACGACGCGGTGGCGCAGCACGTCCGGCGCCAGCTCCCCAATGTCGCTCGGCACCACGTAGTCGCGTCCTCGCGTCAGAGCCAGCGCTCTCGAAGCCAGGATAAGGTTGATCGAGGCGCGTGGGCTCGCTCCAAACGAGACGTAGGGCGCGATCTCGCTCAGGCCGTACCGCCCCGGCCGCCGCGTCGCACCCACCAGCCGCACCGCGTATTCCATCAACTCCGGGTCTACGTAGACGTTGTCCGCCTGCTGCTGCAACTCAAGGAGCTGGCCCGTCGTCAGGATCTGGCGCGTCTCCGCCAGCTGGCCCGTCATGCGCTGCACGATGACCATTTCTTCGCGGTCGCTCGGATAATCGACAAGCACCTTCAGCATGAAGCGGTCGACCTGCGCCTCTGGCAGCGCGTACGTGCCCTCCGTCTCAATCGGGTTCTGCGTCGCCAGCACCAGAAACGGCTCCGGCACCTTGTGGCTCTCCCGCCCGATCGTCACCTGGTGCTCCTGCATTACCTCCAGCAGCGCCGACTGCACCTTGGCCGGCGCGCGGTTGATCTCGTCCGCCAGCAGCAGGTTCGTGAACACCGGCCCCAGCGACGTCGTGAAATCGCCCGTCTTCTGGTTGTAGATGCGTGTACCGACCAGGTCCGCCGGCACCAGGTCTGGCGTGAACTGGATGCGGTTAAACTCGCCGCCCACAACCTGCGCGACGGTGCGGATCGCCATCGTTTTCGCCAGCCCGGGCACGCCTTCGACCAGGATGTGGCCGCGCGCCAGCAACGCCACGACAATGCGCTCGAGCAGCGTCTCCTGCCCGACGATCACTTTCTTGATCTCGAACAGCATCTGCTCCAGTGGCGTTGTTGGTTCCTTCTCCGTCATGTCGGGGTGGCTGACCATGCTTGCTCCTTACTGCCGAAAGCCTCCGGCTCAGCCGAGCGGCGGCAATACGCCTCCGGCGGACTCGATCGGCACAGCGAAGCCGAGTCCCACGAAAACGCGGTCCTGGGTGGGATTGACGAGCCCCGTGACGATGCCGACCACCCGGCCGGAAAGGTCAACCAGCGGCCCGCCCGAGTTGCCGGGGTTCACCGACGCGTCGAACTGGATCATGTCCGTGAGCACCTGCCCCGTCTCCTCGACGACGAAGCTGCGCCCGGTCGCGCTGATGACGCCCGAGCTAACGCTCCCCTCAAGCCCAAAAGGCGCGCCGATCGCCAGGACGCGGTCGCCGGGGCGCACGCCGCCCGACAACACGGCAGGCATCACATTCGGCGGCAGCACGTCCACGTGGAGCACCGCCAGGTCGCGTTCCTCCTGCTTCACGTCCACCGTCGCGACCTCCGTGCTGCCATCGAAGAAGCGCACGGTCACCTCTTCCAGGCCCGCAACGACGTGATACGAGGTCAATATGTTGCCGAACTCATCGACCACCACCCCGGAACCAACGCCGGCTTCTCGGTTGTCCGGGTCGCGCATGATCAGCACGACTGAGGGTCGCACCAGCGCGTAGACCTCGGGCTCCAGAGGCGGTGTTGGCGTGATCTGCGTGATGCGTTCGTCCGCCAGGCGCTGGATATCGGCGTCCGTGTAGCGTCCCGGCTGCGGGTTGAACTCCAGGTAGGCCAGCAAAACGCCAACGCCCAGCAGTCCGCCAACGAGAGCGGTGAGGGGCAAACGTGCCGAACTCAGTAAATGCCTGACCATAAACCATACGAAGCCGCCGGCCAGCTTCACCGCTTATGGTACCTGTTCGCGAGTCGCCTTGGTAAAACCGCGGTTAAATAAGCTCTAACCCTTGGGCTCGGCTAGGGCGTCCGGTTCTCGATCTCCTGGAAGTCGGATGAAACGCCGGTGAATAGGTTGGTCACGTCCTGCCCCACCACCGTCAGGATCGCGAAGGCGACGATCGAGAGCATCGCGACGATCATCCCGTACTCGACCAGGGTCTGTCCGTTCTCCTGCGTGAACGCTATGAGCCGCACGAGTTGTGTATTGAGGAGGTTCTTGATCCGCGACATCTTGGCCCGTCCGTTCATGTGATCGGGCATCCCGGCCGGTCGGTGGCGTCCTTACCGGGTTCGTCGGCGCTTGCGGGGCAAGTAGGGCTGCTACTACTAGAATCGGACTGTCGGGCGGCGATCTGAAGGGGTTGAGACGGAGATGAGACGTCAGCGCTGGCCCTCAGCCTCCCGCGCCCGGCGACGCGCCTCCGCCTCGCACCAGGGACACGGCTCGCCGTCGTAAAGCTCCGAGTAGCGGCACTCACCCTCCTCGGCATGCGACCACGACCGGTCCGGCAGCGGCCCATCCCGGTCCGTCAGCCGCTTGATCAGCTCTTCGTCAGCCAGGTCAACCATCTCGAACGCCAGCATACCCGCGTGCGCCATTTCATTGAACGCCTCGCCTGCCCCTATGCCCTATGCCCGCTGCCCTATGCCCTATGCCCTATGCGAGAGGATGGGGGCGGGGCGTCTCACCTACGCGCTCTTCTCCACCGCGTAGAGCCCGCACAGCCGGCACACCAGCACCTGCGCCTCACCATACAGAGCGTCGTCGTCCAGTTCCACGCCGACGACCTCCGTCCAGTCGTGCTCGCAGCTGGCGGCCTGCAGTATCTTTGGCGCCTCTAGCTGCTCCTGCGGCTCGGGCACGTAGCGCGGCGGCGGCATGCGCGCCGGCGCCGGAGCCTCGATGACGCAATCGCATTTCCAGTACGCCCCGCACTTCGGGCAGAGTTTTGCTTCCACGTCGAACATGATACTCATGGCCGCAAGCCTGGTTAAGTTTCCGGGATTAAGCTCTGGTTTCGTCGAGTCCGCCCCTGCCCACCAGGCCAGATTCACCTACGCCGACCGCCTATATGCCCTGGCCTTCAGGCGGCGTATTTCCAACGCCTCTCACGCCGGCCGGCGCGCAACCACGATCATTCGCCGCGTGTCGATGCCATACGGCTCGCCCGCGTAGCCGCCGTGCGCGCCTTCATAGACCAGCCCCGTCGTCGCGTCCAGCATGCCCCGTACCTCGCGCAGCGTGTACAGGCGTATGTGATGCCCGTCCACCTCGCGGCGCGACCCGTCCGGCGCAACCACCGTGAACGACACGTGGTTGCGGCTCGTCTCCAGGTCCAGGCGCCGATGCTCAAGATAAAGCGTCCCGTCGGGGTCCGTGTGGCTGTCCTCCGTCTCGTAATTGGCGACGACCCAGTCGCGATTGAGCAGGTCCAGCAGCGCCACACCGCCCGGCTTCAGCGCCCGTCGGATCGCCTCCAGTACCCGGGCGTCCTCGGCTTCCGATTCCAGGTACCCGAACGAGCTGAACATGTTGACCACAGCATCGAAGCGATCGCTGAACGGTATCTCACGCATGTCAGCACGTACCGTTTCCAGCGCCACGCCCGCCTCACGCGCCGCCTCGTTGGCGAGCTCCAGGTACTCCTGGCTCAGGTCGAGCGCGGTGACGGCGCAGCCATGCTTCGCCAACTCCACCGCGTGGCGTCCCTGCCCGCAACAAAGGTCCAGCACCTCCGCGCCCGCGGTAAGGCCCAGCACCCCGATCGCGAAGCCCGCCTCCGTCTCAGCCCGCTGCCGCGTGAAACTCGAACCGTAAACGTCCAGATAATCCTGGCCAAAAAACGACTCGTACCACGGCTGCCCGGTCGTCATGAGCCCACGTCCCATCTGTCCTCTATTACCTGTTACCTGCCCGTGTGCCCCCGTACACCCGTACGCCCCTATGCCCGTATGCCCGTATGCCCGTATGCCCGTATGCCCGTATGCCCGGCGAGAGCCTATCATCCCACCCCCTGCCCTATACTGTCCCAAGCTTCGAAACGGACTCGAGTATGCGGCAATGCTGAATCTGGCCGGAAGGGGCGCCATCGTTGCGGGAACGCGGCGTATTGGCGCCACGATCGTCGAGCGCCTGGCCCGCGAGGACCTCCGGGTCGCGATCCTCTACCGCAACTCGCGCGTCGAAGCCGAACGGCTGGCAGAGGCATTCGGCGGTGTCGCCCTGCAGGCCGACCTCACGGATGAAGCCTCGGTCAAAGCAGCCGTCGCGCAGGCAAAGCAGAGCCTCGGCGACCTCTCGTTCTGCATCAATCTCGCCGCCGACTACCCCCGCGCCTCCTTTGACAAGCTCGACGGCGAGCAGTGGGACGCCGGCATCGCCAGCGCCAAAGGCAACTTCCTTTTAGCCACCCACGCCGCGCGCGCCATGATCGACAACGCCGGCCCAACCCGCGGCCACCTCATCTTCTTCGGCGACTGGGCCGCCGGCGAAACGCCCTATCTTGACTTCCTCCCTTACCTGACCGGCAAGGCCGCCACGCAGTTCATGGCGCGCGGCTTCGCCCTGGAGCTGGCGCGGCACGGAATCCTCGTCAACTGCATCCTCCCCGGTCCCACGGAGGCGCCGCCGGACATGTCGAAGGCCGGCTGGGACAAGGCCCTGGCTCAGACGCCCCTGCACCGGGAGTCGTCCGAAGAAGACATCGCGGAGATGATCGCGACCCTGCTGCGTCTCGAGACGATCACCGGCGAAAACATCCGAATCGACTCCGGCCGCCACATCGCCGGCACAGCGGAGCGCAAGTCGGGCGAGTAAGGAGAGACCTCATGCAACGCTTCCAGGTCACCAAGGTCATCGAGTTCTCGTACGGCCACCGCCTGCTCAACCACGACGGCAAATGTCGCTACCTTCACGGCCACAACGGCATGGTGGAGGTCGACCTCGGCGCCGAATCGCTGGACCGGATGGGTATGGTGATCGACTTCTCGCGCGTCAGCGAGGTCGTCAAGACCTGGATCGACGACAACCTCGACCATCGCATGCTGCTGCGCCACGACGACCCCATGACGCCCGTGCTGCAGCAGGCCGGCGAGCCCGTCTTCACCATGGACGAAAACCCCACCGCTGAGAACATCGCCAGGCTAATTTGGACCGCCGCGCGAGACGCCGGCCTGCAGATCGCCGAAGTACGCGTCTGGGAGACCTCGACCAGCCGCGCGGCCTACCGCGGCGAAGCAGTCGAGTAATGCACCCCAACGTCCGTGTTGTTCCCCACGCCCGCTCTGTTGCCCCCGTAGCCGAGGCTTTCCAGCCTCGGCGTCGAGACCTCGCCTACGCACCTGCCGCATTTCCCCGGCTTGGAGCCTCATGACCCGCCGCGTCGCCGTCCTTGCCAGCGGCGGCCTGGATAGCGCCGTCCTCCTCGCCGACCTCGCCCGCGAAGAGGCCGTCTTCCCGATTTACGTCGCCGCCGGCCTCGCCTGGGAAGCCCGCGAGCAGCACGCCCTGCGCGCCTACCTCGACGCCATCGCCTGCGACAATCTGCAGCCCCTGACCATCCTCGACATGCCCTCCCGCGGCCTCTACGGCCCAAAGCACTGGAGCGTCACCGGCGATGCCCCCGGCTACGAAGCGCCGGACGAGGACGTCTACATCCCGGGCCGTAACGTCCTGCTCATCGGCGTCACCGCCGTCTGGTGCGCCCTCAACGCCGTCGACGCCATCGCCATCGGATCGCTGGACGACAACCCATTCCCTGACGCCACGCCCGCCTTCTTCAACGACTACGGCCGGCTCCTCAGCGGCGCCCTCGACCACCCGCTAGAGGTCATCGCCCCCTACCGGCAACAGCACAAATCGCAGATCATCGCCCGTTTCCCCTACCTGCCACTGCGCCTGACGCTAACCTGCATGGCGCCCATCGAGCGCGACGGGCAGGTCCTGCACTGCGGCAACTGCAACAAATGCCGCGAGCGCCGGGAGGCCTTCACCGCCGCCAAAGTAGAAGACCTCACGCCCTACCTGTCGTCGTGACACAACGCGGCGCACTACTGTCATCCTGATGGCGCCGGCCGCAGGACCAAAGCGCTCTGCGAAGAGGAAAGGCGCGTCAAACGGCCAGACCTGCCGTGATCTGACCTCGCGAATGGACCCTGCGAGATGAAGGAGAACCCTCCGGCCGCCACGCGGCAGCCTCACGCCATCATGCAATGACCGCCGTCATGCAATGACTGGCGCCCCGGGAGGGATTCGAACCCCCGACGCGCGGCTTAGGACGCCGCCGCTCTATCCTCTGAGCTACCGAGGCGTGGCCCCAATGTAGCACGCGCCCACCCGGCGTCGCATTCAGAGAAGGCCCCACGTCATCCTGAGCCTGTCGAAGGACGGAGCGTCGCGTGGCTCGACGACTCGCGCCGGCCCAGGCGACCCGCAACGGCCCGAACAAAAGAGGCGGGCCTTGCGGCCCGCCTCTTCAGAACTCGATCAGGTTGAGCTAGACGTCGGTGCAGTAGGAAAACGCCACGCCCACCGGCGAGCCGTAAACCGGGATGTAGTCGACGATCGTCGTCGTCTTCCCGTCGGCGACAGCCGCCGCCGTGATCCAGTTGCAGATCTCGCGCGTACCACCCTGCGGGCCGCCGAAGCCCGGCATACCGGTCGCCTGCCGGGCGCGCTCGCCGATGTACTGGCTCTCGTCGCCCTCCGGGATCTCGTAGCTGTCGAAGTGCTCGGCCATCCCCTTGATGTCACCGACTTCGAGGAACTTCAGCTGCGTGCGGTCGAACTCTTCGTCGATGTACGCCTGCTTGGCGCCAGGCGTGTGCCACAGGCCGCCCGAACCGACGACCGCAACGCGAATGTCCTCGTCGTAGTCTTCGATGGCGCCGCGCAGCGCCTTGCCGAACTCGTAGCAGCGTTTCGCCGTCGGTTGCGGTGCGTAGTAGCAGTTGAGCAGCACCGGCAGCACAGCCGTCTCGTGGTCGGTGATCGACTCCCACGGGCGCAGGATCGCGTGGCCGATGCCTTTCTCAGGTTTCGGCATGTCCATGCTGAACGCCGGGTCGAAGCCGCGCTTCATCAGGCCCGTCAGCACCGCAATGCCGAGGCCCGGGTGGCCCTGCACGCGCTGCATCGCCAGCGGTGAGGGCGCCTCCGCAACGGCAACGCCCGGAGCGCCGTCTCCACCCGCGGCCGGACGCCGGCCGAAGCCGGAGTCGCGGTTCGAGGTGTGCCCCTCGAACTCGTCGCCGACGTAGATGGCGAAAGACGGGAAGTTGTTGAAGTCGAAGCACTCCAGCTGGTCGTCGCCGCAGATCACGACAACATCCGCCTTTGCTTCGGCGAGCTTCGCGCGCAGGGTCGCAAAGCCGTTTTCGATACGTTCTTTCTTGCGCAGGTTTTCGTCCAGGTCGTCCAGCGGGACATCTTCACGCAGCGCTCGGTTGGCCCGAACTTCGTTCCAGCGCTCCGGCGGCATATAGCAGAACGGTGTGTGTGCGGTGTTGAAAACGCCTACGACTTTTGCCATTGGCTCACTCCTTGGAAACAGGTAGCGCATGCACCACCTGACTTGGCTCCGACATTATGCGTCTCCCTGTTAGAAAACGCGATATGAACAGCCCCATTCCCTTAACGTAAGGGTATCGTCTCGCCGCCTGCGAAATCCGTCAAGATACATAGCTAATGACATATAAAGCGGCTTAACCATTTCCGGCGCCGGAAACGCATCAACCGCCACAAACGGCGGCCTTCTTCGTAGCCCCGCACGTGGCATGATTCGACAAGCGCTCATAGCCCGGCCAGCAGCGAACCCTGAGGAGAAGCCCAATGATTCTGATCACCGGCGGCCTTGGCATGATCGGCCTGCACACCGCACGCCATCTCCTCGACATGGGCGAAGATGTCGTGCTCACGCAGTACCGCGTCCCACGCATCCCCGATTTCCTCAAAGACGACTTCGGGAAACGCGTTCATATCGAGCAGCTCGACATCACGGATGGCGAAGCGCTCCTCGAGATCGGACGGCGCCACAAAATAACCGGACTCCTTCACCTCGCGGCGCCCGGCCTCGGCGAGCTTGCCGCTGCCGACGACTACCGCATGAACACGCAAGGCCTCCTCAACGTCCTCGTCGCGGCGGAAGCCTGGGATATCAAGCGGACCGGGCTTGCCAGCTCCATCGCCGTCTACGCGGGTGTGAAGCAAGGCCCGTTTCGCGAGGACCAGCCGCTTCGCACCTACGGCGGCAACCACGTCGAAGCCTATAAGAAGACCTTCGAGATCCTCGGCTCCCACTACGCCCAGCGCGTTGGGCTCGGCGTCGTCTCGCTGCGCATCGGTGGTATCTACGGCCCCATGGACCACAACCTGTTCAACATCGCGACCCGATTCCTTCACATGGCACTCGGCCGAGAGGTGCCCAACTGGCCCGGCGAGCTCTTCGCCGAGGACGCGAACGACCTCTGCTACGTCCGCGACTGCGCCCGCGGCATCGCGCTGCTCCAGACGGCCGAAAAGCTGGACCACGCGACCTACAACGTTGCGTCCGGCGTCGCCAGCAGCGTCGGCGAAGTCGCGGCGTTGATCGAAGCCCGATTCCCCGACGCAAAGCTCCCCGTCACGCCCGGCTACGGTCCCAACCACCGCCACGACGCCCTCATGGATATCACCCGCATCCGCGAAGACACCGGCTACCAGCCGAGGTTCGCGCTTGACCAGTCGATAGAAGACTTTGTTGACTGGCTGCAGACACACCCGCAGTAGGCCAAAGGAACAGGAGGAACAGATGCACCACAAGGAACGGTTGAAGCGGACTGCGTGGTCCTGCGATATGTTGCACCTGTTCCGTCGGTTCCTTTTGTTCCGCGGGCGTATTCAAGTTGCCGGCTCGGTGTTCCCACACTTCGCACAATCAGGAGACAAGTCATGATCCTCATCACCGGCGGCCTCGGCTTCATCGGCCTGCACACCGCACGCTCCCTGCTCGACCTCGGCGAAGACGTCGTCCTGACCCAGTACCGCGTCGCCCGCGAACCCGATTTCATCAGGGATGAGCTCGACAAGCGCGTCTTCATCGAGCAGCTCGACGCCACTGACGGCGACAAGCTGATGGCGATCGGCGCCCGCCACGAGATCACCGGCATCATCCACATGGCGACACCCGGCCTCGGCGCCCTCGACGCGGCGGGCGACTACGAGGTCAACATGGTCAGCCTGCTCAACTGCCTCGAAGCCGCGGAAGCCTGGGGTGTGAAGCGCCTCGGCATCGCCAGCTCCGTCACCGTCTACGCCGGCGTCGACGACGGCCCTTACGCCGAGGACATGCCCCTTCGCATGACCCCGGCCAACCCCGTCGAGGCTTACAAGAAGGCCTACGAGATCACCTCAACCCACTACGCGCTGCGCACCGGACTCGATATCGTCCTCCTGCGCATGGGCTACATCTACGGCCCCCTCTACCACTCGATGGGCAGCGCCATGAGCCGCCTCGTCCACGCCGCCGTCAAAGGCGAAGCCCCGGAGCTGCGTGCCGAGCTCTACGAAGACGACGCGCAGGACTACTGCTACGTCAAAGACTGCGGCCGCGCCGTCGCCCTGCTGCAAACGAAAGACAAGCTGCAGTACCAGGCCTACAACATCGGCGACGGCCGCGCCACCAGCAACAAAGAGATCGCCTCCGCCATCCGCCGCCACTTCCCCGACGCCCGGCTCCCCATGCACCCCGGCGCCTCCGCTCAGCGCAAGGACCCCTACATGGACCTCACCCGCATCCACGGCGAAGTAGGCTACGAGCCCGAATACGGCGTGGACAAAGCCATCGACGACTACATCGCCTGGCTCCAGGCCGGCAACCCGGAGTAGGACCAACACATAGAACAAAGGACACAGGACAGAGAAGGCGATAAATGACGGACGACACCTCTACTGGATTTCGAGGTCTTGTCGTCTGGCAAAAGGCCCAGGCTTTTGCCTTGCACGTGGCAAAGCTAGCGTCCACCCTTCCCCAGAGCGCCGAAACTAGAGCAATTGGGCCTCAGTTGGTTCGAGCGGCAGGCTCCGTCCCCGCTAACGTTGCGGAAGGCTATGGGAGGTACTCGCAGGGCGCATACCGCAACCACCTCTCCATCGCCCGCGGCTCCCTCTTTGAGAGCGAGTCGTGGATTGACCTCCTGTTTCAAGCGGGACACATTACAAGTCAGGTGAATGACGAGCTCTTGGAGCAGTGCCACGAGCTAGCACGCCTCCTCACCCAGCGCATGAAGGCCCTAGAGAAGACGCAAGGACCTCGGATCAGAGAAGTCGAGGAGGAATACCGAGCATGACTGCATCCACGCAATTTGTCCTATGTCCTTTGTCCTCTGCCGCGGACCAAATCACCCGACTCAACCTTCGAAGGAGGCTCCGCGCATGATCCTCATCACCGGCGGCTTCGGCTTCATCGGCCTTCACACCATCCGCGCCTTCCTCGACGCCGGCGAAGACGTCCTCGTCACCCGCAATCGCACCTACCGCGAGCCCGAGTTCCTCAAGGACGACATCGGCAAGCGCATCAAGGTCGAACAGATCGACGTCACGGATGCCGGCCGGCTCATGGACCTCGGCAGGCGCTACAAGATCGACGGCATCTGCCACCTCGCCGGCCCCGGCTACAGCGCCCCGAGCGCCGCCGCCGACTACCGCATCAACGTCCTCGGCCTGCTCAACATGCTCGAGGCCGCCCGCGAGTGGAGCGTCAAACGCCTGACCCTCGCCAGCTCCATCGCCACCTACTACTACGGCGGCGCGACCCGCGGACCGTTCGTGGAGACCATGCCCCTGCGCATGTCCGCCACCAACCCGATCGAGACTTACAAGAAGGTCGACGAGCTGCTCGGCAACCACTACGCCGACCGCACCGGCATCGATGTCGCCTTCCTGCGCATCGCGTTGATCTATGGCCCGTATCACGCCTACGGCAACATCGCCTACGCTCTCACGCGCGCCGGCGTCGACAACGCGGAGCCGAGGTTCGCCGACACCTACGAAGAAGACACGACCGACCTCTGCCACGTCGTCGACTGCGCGGATGCCATCGTCCGGCTGCAGCTCGCCGATAAGCTACCGAACCGCGTCTACAACATCGGCGAGGGCAAGGCGACCTCCGGTAAGCAGATCGCCGAGGCCGTCGAGAAGGCGATCCCCGGCGCGAACGTCGGCCGCGCCCTCAAGCCCGGACGCGGCCCCAACTACACGCAGGACCGCTACATGGACCTCTCGCGTATCAAGGGCGATGTCGGCTACGAGCCGCAGTACACCCTGGAGCGCGGCATCGCCGAGTACGCCGACTGGCTACGCACCCATGACATCTAGCTCACAACGCGCCGGGGAACTGGCAACTGCTGTCCGGGGCCATCCTCCCCGGCCACATCGAAATGCACCAACGCAGCATCCAGGACGCGCTCCGCCTATCGTCCTGGGATGCGCTGACTCGAGACACCGCATAGTCAAAACAACTTCCGCAGTGAACCGGCGTGATCCCCTCTCCCTGAGGGAGAGGGGATCATCCCAGGCTCGGCCCCAGTCTCCCTCCGGTAACAGAGGCAATAAGAGAGGCGCCTTCCGAAAGAGACGCCCCCGAATGTCCGGCGGCAGCCCTATGCCGTAACGCAGTTACCCGGCGGCAGCCTCACGCCGGCATGCAATGCCTACTCGGCGCCGAGTAGCCCCGCGGCGTTGTGCTGCGTCATCGTCTTGACGTCCGCTTCGCTGAACCCCGCGTCCAGCAGCTTGTCGATGAATATCTCGAAGCCTTCCTGCAGGCCCGGGTTCGTCGTCTGCCCCAGGTCCGTCGCCACGATGGTGCTCGACGGCCCGACTTCCTGGATGTTGTTCAGCGTCTCTTCCCACGTGCACTTGTTGGTGTGCGGCGTCGTGAAAACGCGCTCGAAGTAGACGTCGTACTGCTGCAGGTTCTTCTGGTCGTCCACCGTGAGGTGCGTCGTCGGAAACTCCGGGTGGGTGATGATGATGCGCTGCACGCCCGCCGCCCTCGCCGCCTTGATCACCGGCTCCAGCTCGCTCGGGTTGATGTGCCCCGTCGCCATGATCATGTCGTACTTCGCCATCACCTCCAGGCACTGCTGCATCTCCGGC
>DASTLN010000096.1:0-3031 GCA_035714925.1 Dehalococcoidia bacterium
CGAGGTCGACTTCGACGGCACCTTCGTGAAGACGAAGACGTCCCTCGGCGCCGGCCCCGGTGGCAACAAGATCGAAGCGCCGGTCAACGTGCCCGTGATGGCCTCGGCACTGCGTCCGGCGTCCTTCCGCCTCTGCGGCGAACTCGCTGACGGCGCGATCAGCTGGGTCTGCCCCTGGGAGTACCTGCGAGACACCGCCCTACCCGCGATGCAAGAGGGCGCCGCGGAAGCCGGCAGAGCGACGCCACCGATGGTCGCCCACATGCCCGTCGTCCTCAGCGACGATATCGAAACGGTGCGTGCGGCTGCCGCCCCGGCGCTCTCGCGGTACGCCAACCTGGTCAACTACAACGGCATGTTCGAAATCGCCGGCTTCCACGACGCGGCCGGTGGCGACCTCAATGCGTTGATCGACGCGGTCGCTGTTTACGGCAACGACGAGCAGATCGCGGCCCGGCTCGGCGAGATCATCTCGCAGGGCGCGGGCGAGATCATCGCGCACCAGCTACCCGTGAGCCAGGACGGCCTGGCGGAGCAGACGGACCACTTCCTCGAGATCGTGGCGCGGGCCAACAAGCTCGCGGGTGTCGTGTCGTGAAGACCCTCATCGCCACTGTCGAAGCCGTCTGCCTCAGTGCCCCCGATGTGCGCGTCGCGAAGACGCCGCAGGATGAGGCGTTCCTCGGCCCGCACGGCTTCGTCGGCGACCGCCACGAGGCCGAGTTCCGCGAGAGCCGCGACGGCGCGGGGCATCGCCTCAACCACCGCCAGTGGTCCGCCGTCTCCACTGAAGAGGTCACGGAGCTCTGCGCCGACCTCGGCGTCGACCCCGCATTCGCGCTCGGCGCGTTGGGTGAAAATCTGCGCCTCACGGGCGTGAAACTGGACACCATTCCGGAAGGCAGCGTCCTCGAGTTGCCCTCCGGCGCAAAGCTCCTCGTCTCCGGCCGCAACGACCCCTGTGTCAACGCCGCGAAGGAGCTTTCCGAGACCTACGGCGCTCATCTCGGACCGCACTTCGTCAAGCAGGCGTTCGGCCGCCGCGGCATCCTCGGCACCGTAATCGAGACGGGCGTCGTACGCCCGGGCGACAAGGTGACCATCCTGCTGCCGGACGCGGTCGCGTCGACTTAAGGAGAGAACGATGGCCGAGTCTTCGATCACGCGCCTTCGCTACGTCGCCATGGCAACACCCGACTTCGACAAGGCGGCGGCCTTCTACGGCGGTATCTGGGGCCTCAAGCGCACGGAGGACGAGTCCAACCTCGCCTACTTCGCCGCCGAGGGCTCGCCGGAGCAGTACGTTCTGCGACTGCGCGTCGGCGAAGACCGCCGCATCGACGTCATCGGCTTCGAGGCGCCGGACGCCGCGGCCGTCGATCGTCTCGCGGCCAAGCTCGCTGCCGATGGCGTGCGCTTCGCCTCCGAACCCGGCGCGCTGCAAACACCCGGCGGCGGTTACGGCTTTCGATTCTTCGACCCCGAGGGCCGCACTATCGAAGTCTCCAGCGGCGTTGAGGAGCGCAGCTACCGCGAGATCGAGCCCGAAGACCCGACGCCGCGCTCGCTGAGCCACGTTGTGCTGATGACAAACGACATCAAGGCGATAGCGGCCTGGTACGAGGAGAAGCTCGGCTTCCGGGTCAGCGACTGGATCGCCGAGTTCTTCGTCTTCCTGCGCTGCTCCGCCGACTACCACAGCCTCGCCTTCATGCAGTCGAAGCACGCCTCGCTGAACCACGTCTCGTTCGAGACCCGCGGCATCGATGAAGTGATGCGTGCCATGGGCCGCGCCCTCAAGGCGGACGTGCCGCTGCGCGATGGTCCCGGCTTCTTCGGCAACGCGCAGATGGCGTTCGCTTACTTTTTCGACCCCTCCGGCTACGTCACGGAATACGCCAGCCCGCAGCTCCAGGTCACCGACGAAGCTTCCTGGAAGCCGCGTGTCTGGGGCATGAACGAGACGGAGCAGTGGGGCATCTCCCGCGGCGGCGAGAACATCCCCGAGAACGCCAGAAACGTGCCCGATCCGGGTCTCTGGGTCGCGCCGCCGGTCTAGACCGCCAGCGCCACGCCGTCGCCGCGCAGGTCGGAGGCGACGCCCCAGCCGCCGTTCGGCAGCCCGGTGATCACCTGCGAGCGCGCCACGCCGCCGTCCCAGTTCGACAGCCTGATCAGGTCGTGCCCGCGCCCCGCCAGGTCGTCGAACACGGCCTCCGGGAAGCGGCCCTCCAGCGCCAGCCTGTCGCCCTGGGTCACGAAGCGCGGCATATCGACGGCCTGCATCGGGTCGAGGCCCCAGACAAGGTTGGCGACCAGCGTCTGCATGTTGTTCTGCACCTGGAAGTCGCGCCCCGGCGTGCCCCCCGCCAGCGCCACGCTCCCGTCCTCGCGCAGCGCCACGAACGTGTTCAGCGTGTGCACCGTACGCTTGCCGGGAACCAGCCGGTTCGCCGCGTTCGGCTCGAGGCTGAAGCCGCGCAGGCGGTCCGTCATCAGAATGCCCGCGCCGGGGATCATGAACTTGCTGCCCCAGCCTGAGAACACGGTCTGGATGAACACGATCGCCATGTCCTGGTCGCCAGCCACGAACTCGGTGGTGTCGGAGCCGAACGACGCCGCGACCGGCTGCTGGGCGCGCTTCATGTCGATGCGCGCCGCCTGCCGCTTGCCGTGCTCCTTCGAGAGCAGCGCCTCCAGTGGTATCTCCTCGAAGTCGGGGTCGGCTGAGTAGCGGCGGCTGTCCGCAAACGCCAGGCGTGTCGCTTCGACCATGACGTGCAGGGCGTCAGCGCTCGCCGGGCCCCAGTCAGCCATCGGGAAGTGCTCGATGATGTTCAGCGCCAGCAGCAGGACGATTCCCTGCGAGGGCAGCGGCTGCTCGTACACCGTGCAACCGGCAAATGTGGTCGAGATCGGGTCGCCCCAGACCGCCTGTGGCTCTCGCAGGTCGTCCTGCGCCACCAGTCCGCCGAAGTCAGACATCGCCTTCGTGATCAGCTCCGCCGTCTCGCCGTCGTAGAAGCCTTCG
>DASTLN010000097.1:0-13068 GCA_035714925.1 Dehalococcoidia bacterium
GCATCTGCCGCATCTCGCGGCGCTGCCCGCACACCTCCACGACGAGTTCGAGTCGCTGAAGGCGCTGATGGGCGGCTTCGTGCGCGAGAACTACGGCGCGCTGACGTTCTGGGAAAACGGCGTCTTTGGCCAGAGCGTGCCGCACGCCCACCTCCACGCCATGTCACTCAATTTCGATCCTCAGCTGTACCTCGATCAGGGGCCGGCCTTCAGCGGCATCGCCGGGCTGCAGGAACACCACGACGGCGGGCACTACTTCATGATCGAGCAGCAAGGTGAGGCTCGCCTCTTGCCGCCGGACTGGGAGCTATACCTCAGCATCGTGCGTTACGCCCGTCACAGCCGCCCGATTAACTGGCGCTTCGACCGCGACGAGCGCCGGCGCCGCGGCGGCCCCATCGTCGAAGCCCTCAAGCAACGCTGGCACGAAGCGATGAGCCCCACCAACGAAATCACGTCTTCAGACTAGAGGCCGCCCGTAGCCCACTCGGCGCCGATGGTCGCGTCGACTAGGACGCGTCGCCTTCGCAGCGTCGCTTCAGCCCCTCGGCCTCTATCCCCAGGTACTCCTCCGCCATCTTCGTGAAGCGACCGCCCATCAGCCTGACGACCAGCCCGTCCTGCTGCACCCACAGCGTCACCAGCGACCCCGTGCCCTCCGGCAACACACGATGCCCCGCGACGGATCGCACCCCCGGCGCGCGCGCCGTCCACTCGAACGACCGCCCGTCCTCCAGCGCCGACACCGTCCACGTCATCGTCGGCACGCGCGGCTGCTTCAGTCGCGCCTTGGACCCGACGCCAAACGTGCCCTTATCGACGCGCTTCGCCCTGGCCACCGTGGCCGTCCACTCTGGCCAGCGCTCGACGTCCGTCATCACCGCCCAGACGCGCTCCGGTGGCGCGTCGATGCTAATCGAGGTTTCGTTCCGCAAACGCCTGCCTCCGCCTCGCACGCCGCTCCCGGTCCGACTCCGTCTTGATCGTCTCTATCGTCGCCTCTTCCGGCGCCGAAGCCTCCGGCTCGGCACGCCGGCGATACGCGTTCTCGAGACGAGACAGCGCCGCCAGCCCCTTGCGGGTATCGGACGCGACGCGGGCGCCCTCGCCGTTGCGCACGCGGTACTTGAACAGCCAGTAGGTGAACTCGCGCAGGTCGGAGTAATCCAGGCCGCTGGTCAACGCCAGCCCCCGTTCCGTCTGGAACTCGGCCAGCAGCTCGGCCAGCGCACGGCCGTAGATGCGCGAGTACAGCCCAATGCCATCGATCTCGCCTGCCGCCCAGACGTGAGCCTGGTGCTCCTTCGCCATCTCCTCTTCGACGGCAAGCTGCAGCGCCTCCTCCACGACCACGCCGTAGAGATAGTTGAGGTATGCCTGGTACTTCGGCGTGCCGATCAGCGACTGAAACTCGTCGTCGCTAACTTCGAGCGGCGGGTGGCCGTGAAACAGCAGCGCCTCCCGCTCCGGCGCGCCGACTACGCCGTCCAGCTCGTCGACCAGGCGCTCCGCCAGCAGCAGCCAGTCGAACGCCTCGCCGCCGACGAGGTAGCGATAGTGCCGGTCGTCGATGATCTCTTCGGCCTGGTCCCAGCGCGCCATCGTCTTGAGCAGCGCCAGGTACCAGTGCTCCCCGGACGCGATCGTATCGCGCATGAAACCTATGGCGTCGTCTGAGTTAGTCACGGGTGATCACGAGGATTCGCCGGGCTGCGGTCACGTTTCGCGCCGCTAGGCCGCGACGCCGTGACAGCGCTTGTACTTTTTGCCGGAGCCGCAGAAGCACGGGTCGTTGCGGCCCAGCTTCTTGCCGTTGGCAGCCTTCGCGGCAGGTACGGCAGCCTGGTCCGAGCGGTTCTCGCGTACCTGGTTGCCGGCCGCGGTCGTGGCGGGCATCGGTTGCGTGTTAGTCGAGAGGTTCACGTGGTAGATGGCACGCGAAATCGTCTGCCGGATGTTGCCCAGCAGCTGGTCCCACATGTCGCGCGCCTCGCGCTTGTACGCGACCAGCGGGTCTTGCTGGCCGTACGCCTGCAGGCCGATGCCCTGGCGCATCTCGTCCATCGCCGTCAGGTGCTCCACCCAGAGCCGGTCAATCGTCTGCAGCAGCAGCAGCCGCTCTAGCAGGCGCATGTTCTCGGCGCCCATGGCCTCCTCGCGCGCGTCGTAGGCAGCCTCTGCCTCATCCAGTACCAGCGCCTCGATCTCCGGCTCCGAGCCGCTGCTCATGATCTCGCCGGTGGCTTCCTCGGAGAGCGGCATGATCGCCTGCAGCTCCTCGACCAGCAATTCGCGGTCCCAGGCTTCTTCCTGGCGGTGCGGCAGATGCGACGCGATGAGCTCCTTGAGTTCCTCCTCGACCATCGCAAAGACGTCGCTGCGCAGGTCGGCCCCCGCCAAGACCTTGGCGCGTTCCGTGTAGACCACGTCGCGGTGGACGTTCATCACGTCGTCGTAATCGACAAGGTGTTTGCGGATGTCGAAGTTGTGGCCTTCAACCTTGGTCTGCGCGCTCTCCAGCGCCTTGCTCACCATGCCCGACTCGATCGGCATGTTCTCGTCCATACCGAGCTTCGAGAGCATCCCGGGCAGCCACTCCGGCGCGAAGCGGCGCATCAAGTCGTCCTCAAAGCTAACGAAGAAGCGCGAACCGCCCGGGTCGCCCTGGCGTCCGGCCCGGCCGCGCAGCTGATTGTCGATTCGGCGCGACTCGTGTCGCTCGGTGCCGAGGATTAGCAGTCCCCCCGCCTCGACAACCTTCTCGTGTTCCTCCTGCCACTCTTGCGGATCGCGGCCGTCCGGTGTCCCGCCTAGCACGATGTCGGTACCGCGCCCCGCCATGTTCGTCGCAATCGTGACGGCGCCGAAGCGGCCCGCCTGCGCGACGATCGCGGCTTCCTTCTCATGGAACTTGGCGTTGAGCACCTGGTGCGTGATGCCGCGGCGCTTCAGCAGGTCCGAGATGTACTCCGAGTTCTCGATCGACACGGTCCCGACGAGGACCGGCTGGCCCGTCTCATGCGCCTCCTCGACCTCATCGGCGACGGCGCGAAATTTACCCTCCAGCGTGCGGTAGACGACGTCGTCGCCGTCGATACGGACCATGTCGCGATTCGTCGGCATGACAACGACGTCCAGTTTGTAGATCTTGTCGAACTCCTCGGCCTCGGTAACGGCAGTACCCGTCATACCGGCGAGCTTGTCGTACATGCGGAAGTAGTTCTGCAGCGTGATCGTCGCGTAGGTGATCGACTCCTGCTGGATCTTGACGCCCTCTTTAGCCTCGACAGCCTGGTGCAGACCGTCAGACCAGCGGCGCCCCGTCATCAGGCGTCCTGTGAAGTCGTCGACGATGACGATTTCGCCATCCTTGACCACGTAATCGCGGTCCTTCTGATAGATGATCTGCGCCTTCAGCGCCGCCTCCATGTAGCGGGTCAGCCGGAAGTTCTCCGGTGAGTAAATGTTGTCGATGTTGAGCGCCTTTTCGATCTTCTCGACGCCGCTCTCGGTCAGCGAGATCGCCTTCAGCTTTTCGTCCACCGTGAAGTCGACGTCGCGCTGCAGACGCGGCACCAGCGCCGCGAAGCGCGGGTAGATCGACACGTCCTGGGCTGAAGGACCGCTGATGATCAGCGGCGTCCGCGCCTCGTCGATGAGGATGTTGTCCACCTCGTCGACGATCGCGAAGTGCGTACCGCGCTGCACCTGCATCGGCGCGCTGTTCGCCATGTTGTCGCGCAGGTAGTCGAATCCGAACTCGTGGTTGGTGCCGTACGTGGCGTCCGCGGCGTAGGCCTCGCGGCGGCTGCAGGGCTGCAGCCACTCCATGCCTTGTTCTTCGCTGACCGGCTCCGCGGTGACCTGGTATGACGCGTCATGCTGCAGCACGCCAACGCTGACGCCGAGCCAGACCAGCACGCGCCCGTACCACTGCGCATCACGTTTCGAGAGATAGTCGTTGACCGTGACGAGGTGGGCGCCCTTGCCGTCGAGTGAGTTCAGGTACAGCGCCAGTGACGCCACCAGCGTCTTGCCTTCACCTGTCTTCAGCTCGGCGATCTTGCCCTGGTGCAGCACGATCGCGCCGTACAACTGCACGTCGAAGGCGCGCTGGCCCAGGCGCCGGTTGATCGCCTCCCGCGCCACCGCGATCGCCTCGGGCAGAATGTCGTCCAGCGTTTCGTCTTGCTGCAGGCGTTCCCGGAACTCAACCGTCTTGGCGCGCAAAGCGTCGTCGCTGAGGCTTTGTAGCGCCGCCTCCTCAGCGTTGATCTCATCAACGATCGGGCTGATCTTCTTGACCTCACGGTCGTTCGCGCCGGTGAAAAGCTTGGAAAACAGTGCCATCGTGACATCCATTATGCGCCTTCGGCCAACCGCGGCCAAATAGGACGCACCCTCATTTCACACTCATTTAGGGAAGTCGCAATGCCTGGCTAGGAAAAACGAAACACACTCCGCACCGCACATCGTTAGCCTGAGTTGACTACTGGGAAATCTGACAACGGAGGATGGGATGGTGAGAAGAAGTAGGGTCATGAATTGGTTGGGAGCTGCCTTGGCGGCCCTGGCGCTGATCGGCGGAGGCCTGTTTTTTGGCGGCAGCCTGGTGAGCGCGCAGGAGCCGACACCCGAGGTGACGCAGGAGGCGGAGCCGGCCACGCCGGAGTCCACGGTTGAGCCGGACGCGACGGAGCAAGCAGCCCCGGACGAGCAGGAAGACAGCGAGCGCTCCAAAGAGGAATGCGACGACCAGAAGGACGGCGCTGACGCCACCGGCATCAGCTTCCGCGGCGGCCCGCGATCCCTGGCCCAGTAGCAAAGCTGCGCCTTGTTCGTCGCCTCACGGCGACACGGAGGCCGGTGGCTCACCACCGGCCTCCGTCTTTATCCTGGTCCACCCCTGGTCGATCTCACACAGGCAGTCTCGAGCTGGAGCAGCAGAGCTTTGAGCTCGGTAAGGCGTTGGCGACCAATGCCCCGAGTGAGATGGCGGTCAAGTGCCGCAAAGACACTTGTACAGGCTTCCATCTCGGCTCAGCCTTTCTCTGTAAGGCAGACAAGGGACGCGCGGCGATTTCGCGGGGCCGCTCTGCGCTCCACGTAGCCATGCTCTTCGAGATAATCCACCAGGTAGCCGACTGACTGATTGGTCAGCTGACTCCGCTCCGCCGGCTCACCGATGCGCGATCCCTCAGGGCGCAGGTGCCGGAAGATGGCCATATGCGCCGGACCAGCGACACCCAGTTACCGCCGGCCCGGCCTTCGCAGGCAAAACACCTCCCGCCAAATACGGAACAAAATTACACACGTCGTCGTCTTGAGGGCATAGGAGGATAAGCCGCAAATGGGTACGGAGCCCGAACGGCTGGAACACAAGGAATGAAAGCAATCGCCCTCAATTCACTTTTCATCGCCGCGCTCGCGGCCGTCGCCCTCACCATCGCTTGCGGCGGCGATGAAGACACTCCCGCCGCCGACGCGGCAGGCGGCGGCGCGGCGGGCACAATCCCCGTCACCCAGGCGCTGCTCGCTTCGCTGCCGCAATACGAAGGCGCCACCCTCGTGCGCGAGTGGCTTGCCGAAGAAGGCCGCGTCCAGGTGCGCGAGTACGCTGTGGACGAGGCCCCAGAGCAGGCCGCCGACTCCGTCACCCGCCACTTCCGCGACGCGCTCGTCAGCGACGGCTGGGAAGAGTCGGACGCCCGCGCCGCCGTTTCCTCTTTCGCCAAAGACGGCCGGCGCATCGTCATCGGCCGCGTCGGCCCCCAACTGCAGGAGCCGCCGGGCGACTCAACGCTGCTCCACACCGCCGAGGCGCCATCCGGCACCGCCTTCTACTTCACCCTCGAAGCCGAGGAGGAGTAGCAGCCGCGAGGCCCCGGAGGCAATACGCGTAAGCGATGTCGTAGTCATCGCTGGTCTTGACGTACTGGACCGGCGGCGCGTCCATCAGGCGATCCCGTGTTGCGCGGCGTATGTTGCCGCCTCGGCGCGGTTGCGAGTGTCGATCTTTGCATACACGTCCGCGATGTGGCGCTCCACGGTGCGCTCGCTGAGCACGAGCTCCTCAGCGATCTCATGCGTTGTCTTACCCTCGGCGATGAGACGCAACACTTGCATCTGGCGCGCGGATAGGCTGGCCGGGTAAGCGGGCTTCGGAGTAACAGAAGCAGCCCCGACTCCTGCCTTCCTCGCCGCAAACTGCTGACGCGCGGGTGTCGATGATTCGGACAGCCGGGTGGTAAGCGCTTGGGCATGCTCCAGGGCCGGCTGCATCCTCATCTGCTCGAGTTCAGGGATAACCAGGTCCAGAAGCTCCCAGGCTGTCGTTTGCTCGTTGGAATAATGGTCGAGGAGCAGTTGGGCCAGCCCGAGGCGCGCGAGTGCGATCTCCGGCCGGAAGCGCACCCTCAGGCAGACCTCGAGTGCGTCGTTGTAGTGCTTGCGTGCCTGCTCTGGCATACCCAGCAGCGCCTCAGCGTCAGCTAGACGCCTGCCAACCGCCGCCGGGTCAAAGTACCAGTTGCCCAGGATGTGCGAGAAAGGCTCGATCTGAGGCACAAGCTCTGCGCACACCTCTTTGTTTTGGCAAAGGACGGCCAGGTCCAGCTCCCTGAGCAGGTGGTCCAGGGTCTCGCCGTGCAAGCGGCCGCTTCTAAGCAGCTGCTTGGCGCTGGCTCTGTTGCCGCTGTATGCCTCGGCGAGGGGAATCAGCACTGGGTGGGGCGCGATCTCCCCGCTGACAAGCGTGCGGCCTAGATATGAGGCCAGCCGGATGCTATAGAGAGTCGCCTGTAAGTTGACGCCCGCCTGCTGGCCCAACTCCTCGCGCTTGGCAATGAGGTTATCGATGGCGGCGGCAGCAGCGTCAAGGTCACCGTCCAGTTCCGGCAGAAGTATTTCGGTCTCAAGCGCCTTGCGCCGAGCGGTCGGATCGTGCGTATTGCGGGAGAGCCGATCGACTTCCTGCCAAACAGCTTCCGCGCGGTCGCGCTGCCCAGCAGTAAGGAGCATCCTGGCGCAGAACCAAAGTACTGGTGCGCAGAGGCCCACGCGGACGCCATCGCGCGGCCAGCCTATCGCTTCCGTAGCGAGTGCGAGCTTCGTCTCCAGGTCCTCACGCTGGGGAAGCATGAGGTGAAGGTGGAGCCAAGCGACCTGGAACATAGAGGCGTAATCGCCCAGGGCTCTGGCGAGTTCGAGGGCCGTAATCCGGTGCGCACGCGCGTCCGCGTAAGGCTGTCCGCTTGTCTCAGCCACCGCGGCGAGCGCAACTTCCGCCTTGACCTGCTGCCAGGTGCCATGCTCGGCGTGTTGTGACGCGACCTCGGCCCATCGTCGATACTCAGGCGTACTATGACTACTCCCGAGGCCATAGTGGTCCAGGGCATCGATTGCTGCCAATGCCGCGTCGCAGACCCGGCGAGAGTCCTGGAGGCCCATTGCATAGTCGTAGGCGCGATCCGCTGTCGTGGTAGCCGCCGCCTGTGGCTCGCCCGCGGGTATCTGAGCGCGGCCTAACTCCAGCAGCAGGTCGCAGAGCTTGGCGCCGTCGTCCGGCTCCAGAATCTCCTGCGCGCGTATCGCCTGGTGGAGGTGCCTGACCGCCTCTCCATAAGCAAAAACACTCGACGCGTAACGCGCTGCTGCCTCACTGTAGTGAACCGCTTTCTCAAGATCGCTGTTCTCCGTGCTGTGAGAGAAGTGCTCGGCCAGCTCGGCGGCATGCTCTTCCAGGCGTTGCGGGTAAGCCTCTTCCAGCACACGTCCGACGAGTTGATGCAGACGGATGCGCCGCGGGGCGAAAATCTCCTCATACAGTGTCTGGCGGAACAGAGCGTGGCGGAAGCTAAAGCCCAGCTGGCCCACGACGGTTTGCTGCTCGATGATCGCCCTGTCAGTGGCCTCCTGCAGCGATTGCAGCAGATCCTCTTCCGACAGCCCCACCGCCTGTTGAAGGAGGTCGAGCCGGAACTCCCGTCCGATTACCGCAGCTACTAACAGCACATGGTTGGTGGTCTCGCTGAGGCCGTTGAGTCGCCGGCCCACGACATCTCGCAGGCCATCCGGCATCGCGGTGGCGTCGCCGCGCGCCACGTAGCGCCCGCCTTCGTAGACGACGATACCTTCGTCCACCAGGTATCGAAGCACCTCCTGGACGAACAGCGGGTTGCCTTCCGTCTGGTTGTGCACGAGCTCCGCCTGCCCAAGCGGGACCGGATTTTCCCTGATCGCTTCGTACATGCGGTGCACCTCGTCGACGGTGAGGCCGCGCAGAGGCAAGCGAAGGAAATTACCGGTGCGGCGCAACTCTTCAAGCGTCGTGGAGAGTGGATGTGTCCGGTTCACCTCTTCGTCCCGATAGGTTCCCACGATGAGCAAGCAGGAATCCTGCAGGTTGCGGGCGACATGTAGCAGCAGATCGAGCGTTCCGCTGTCGGCCCAGTGCAGGTCTTCCAGCACCACCGCCAACGGCTGCGCGGAGGCGGCGGAACGCAGAAAGGCCGTGACAGCATTGAGCAAACGCCAACGGTCCTCCTCTGGGTCGCTCGCTGCGCGTGGCTCCGCTTGCAAGAGGTCTCTCACCTCCGGCACGATACGCGACACTTCTTCGGCGCCGGAGCCGAGGTTGTCCCTGAGGTCATCGAGGTTAAGCTCGACGACGTGGCTACGTATGACTTCGACGAAAGCGATGTAGGGCGGCGATGGTGAACCTTCCTGGTAGCAGTGTCCAAGGAGCGTTCGACCGCCACGCGAGGCGACATAGCTCGCCAGCTGTGCGCACAATGCCGTCTTGCCGATTCCCGGTTCTCCCACCACGGTGACCAGGCCGCCAACGCCGGACACGGCCGCTTCGAAGGCCTGTTCTAGCTGTCGCAACTCCTCTTCTCGACCCACGAAGGTGCGCCGGTATGGGTCGGACTGTGGCATGGGGTTCCGCATGAATCAGGCGCTACCTTTGCGATTAATCAGACGTCGACGGTGGCAAACCATTAGGTCGCTCATGCCAGAGAGCGATTAGCCACCGCGTGCAAAGCCCGAGCCCCAGGCGGGTACATAAGGGGTGGCCCGCCGCCCAGCGTGGCGTAGGCGATGTGTACGCCATCCTTACGCGTCGTAAAAGCGATCCGCGGTTCCACCGTCCTGCCTCAGCCTATCCCATGGTCCTTGGCGTAGACGGCGGCCTCGGTGCGGTTGCTGAGGTTGGTCTTGATCAGGATGCTGCCGACGTGGTTCTGGACGGTGTTGCGCGTGATGAAGAGCTCCTTCGCGATCTCCGGGTTGCTCTTGCCCTGGGCGAGGAGTCGCAGGACTTCGAGCTCACGTTCAGAGAGATTCGAGGAGTCGTGGGCAATGCTCGGGGCATCGCCAGACCCGATGTCTTGAAGGAACTGCTCGACAGCGCGGACGGCTGGTGGGGTCGTCCCGTCCGAGGCCGAGAAGCCACCGCGAGCGTCGTCAAACTGGACCAGCCGGGCGTTGGGTATGATCGCGGCCGCGCGCCGTGCCTGGTCTTCACTGCTGATCGGTTGGGTCTCACCTCCTCGCGCCAGGAGGAGAGTCGGGACCTGGAGCTTCGCCAACGCGGTGTCGCCGGATTCGGCAGACAGTGCAGCCATTGTCCGGAGGTAGTCCGATTGCGTGGTTGCTGCCCTGTTTACGGACTGCACCACGGACGGGTCCTGCCTCGGCCAGTTAATCCGAGGGTTCATCCGAGTAAAGAGGTCCCAGTCAGTGCGCGCGATATCGCCATATGACTTGACGCTCGGCGATTCGAAGAACGCGTCAATGTACGACCATAGCACCAGGGCGCGGACGCGTTCCGGATGCGCTATTGCATAACGGACGGCAACCTTGCCCTTGTACGAGATGCCGAGGAGGATGAACCGCTCCAGGCCGAGTTTAGAGGCGATGGCATCGATGTCTCGCTCATAATCTGCTAGTGAGGTCGACTCGTCGAGGCCGCGTGTCGAGAGGCCCTGTCCCCGGTTGTCGAAGAGAACCATTTTGAAGCGCTCCGACCATTGCCGGAACTCCGAATCGAGAATGCCGCTCGACCATTGCAAGCTGAAGTGGCTCCAGAGCTGAGGCACGCGGATGACGGGGATGCCCTCCCCGCAGACGGCGTAGGCGATGTCGTAGCCATCACTTGTCTTGACGTACTGGACCTGTGGCGCATCCATATCTATTCGAACCACCAGTGCTTCATCCAGGGAACCGCGCCGTTGAAGGCGTCGCGCGGCATCTGGGCGTTCTTCACGCTCTGGTCCGCAATAAAGGCGCTCTTGCCGGTGACGCCGGAACAATGCACCATCTCTTCCGAGAGGTTCTCCTCCAGCTCTCGGAACAGCGCGATGCGGGCCGCGCGGTCGAACTCGCCTCGCTGCGCCGTCACCAGCTCGGTCACGCGCGGGATGTTGACGTAGCTGTGGTTCTGTGTCGGCGGCGTGACGCCCTGCAGCGGCCAGTTGTACTTGCGGAAGATCGCCAGGCCCAGGTTGGGTACTGCGGATGTGGTGTTCGGGCCCCAGATCAGCTCCGCGTACTGGCCTCCGAGGAGCGGCCCCAGTTGCGCGATGCCCATCTCGACCTGCGTCGCGTCCAGAAGCCCGCTGTTGCGCCACTGTCCCGCGATCAGCGTGATCTCGTCGACGAACTTCTGGCCGATCACGGTCGCATTCCAGTGAGGGATGTCCGCCTTCAGCGGCAGCGTCACCGACGCGGCCGCCATCAGTTTCCTCGCCTCGGCGACGTTCAACTCGTACAGGTCGGCGCGCGGCAGCTCCTCCGGGCCGCGGAACTCCCACGCCTCACCGCCGCGCGACAGCACCTGGTCTGCATGGCCCTCTCCGGCCAACGTCGAGTCGATCAAGGGCTGGCGGTCGTAGCCCATGCTCAGCGCCTGGCGCACACGCCGGTCGCTGTAGGGCGGGACGTCGTTGCGGATGTAAACGGTGCCGGAGCCGGGGCGGGTATACTGCCAGACCTGGATGTCCTGTCGGGCCGCTTTGATCCGTGCCTCCTCTTCAGGTGGGAACCAATAGGTCACGTGGACCTGCCGGCCGATGAAGTCCGCCACCTTCTTCTCCGAGTCCGAAGTCCCCAGCCGCTCGATCTCGTCGAAGTAGGGCTTGCCGGGATCCGTCGCGTATTCGGGGTTGCGGCGGTAGCGTGTCAGCGATGGCGGGCTGTACTCCACGAAGAGGTACGGTCCGCTGCCCATGAGCGAATCCGCCGCGGCCCCGCTCTCGTGATGCTCGCGCGCCAGGATGGCGCCCTGGAACCAGAACGCCAGGCTGGGCAGCGTGTCGGCGTTCGGGAACCTCGCCTTCATGACGAAGGTTGAGTCGTCCGGCGCCTCGAAGCCCTCCAACCAGTCGAGCTCACCGCGCCAGGCCGACTCCTCGGCGAACGCTAGCGTCTCATAGGTCCAGAGCGCGTCGGCCGACGTGAGGTCGCGCCCGTTGTGGAACTTCGCCGGCCTCAGCTTGAACGTGATCGTCAGCTTGTCGGGCGAGATCTCGGGCAGCGCCTGCGCCAGGCTGGGCACGACCTCGTTGCCGATACCGGGGTACCGCGGCTGGCCGTAGGCGAAATCGAGCAGGCCGTCGTGTGTGAGGCTGGCGAGCTGCACCACGCCGGGATTGCGCGTGGCGATCAGCTCGAGCGCGCCGCCGGGGTCGCCGAAGCCCTGCCAGACCAGCCTGCCGCCGGTCTTCGGCTCGCTCGCTGCCTCGGCTGCCGCGCCTGGGGTTGCGGTCGGACGGACCCCTGCTTCTGGTGTGTCAACGCCATCATTTCCGCAAGCAGCCAGAAACGCCGCCGCGCCGGCCCACGCCAACGCGCGCCGCCGGGTGATGCGTTGCCTCAGGCCTCCAGCCCAGTAGCTTCTCATTCTCCAGCCTCAGCGGGGATTGTAGCGCCTCGGAAACGTTCGTGACGCCTGCGCGTCTTGCGCTCTCGCGGGATTCTTAGGCCAGCCCGTGCTGCTGGGCGTAGACGGCGGCCTCGGTGCGGTTGCTGAGGTTGGTCTTAGTCAAGATGCTGCCGACGTGATTCTGCACCGTGTTGCGCGTAATGAAGAGGGCTTCGGCGATCTGGGGGTTGCTCTTGCCCTGTGCCAGGAGTCTCAGGACTTCGACTTCGCGTTCTGAGAGATTGCCAAGTAAGCCGTCCGCTGCTGCGGGGATCGCAGGGCGATCTGAAGGAGGCAGGTCGGCGACGAAGGCGTCGATAGCAGCCAAGCCCTGGCCGGCCTCGCCGAAAGCGCCGCCGCCGTCTATAAGCTGGAAGCGAGCATCCGGGATCAGCGCTGCAACCTTCATCGACTCACTGGCCGGAAATCTCGGGAAGTCACGTGGATACAACACCAGGGTTGGCACCCGAAGCTGCTGAAGCTCTTCCTCGACGCTTGAATCCTGGTAGGCCCTTACATGGGCGTCGAAGTCATCGGGCGTCATAGCGCCTCGCGCTAAATTGACCCACCACTTGTGTTCCTCCAGAAGAAGTCCATGAGGGACTATCGCGTTGAGGAAGGTATTCCAGTCATCCTTCGGGAGCGCGGTGAAAATGACATTCTTAAACACGGTGTTGGAGACCGCGCAGGTGCTCAGGATCAAGCCAGCTACCCGCTCTGGATGCGCGTGAGCATACCGGACTGCAGAGTGGCTGCGGATGCCGAGGCCGTGAATCAGAAACCGCTCCAGGCCGAGGCGATCTATCACAGCCGCGATGTCCAGGCCGAAGTCAGCCGTGGTCAGGCCATCTGGAAGGTTGCGAGTGGAATAGCCCTCGCCACGGCAATCGAACTGGACTAACTGAAAGCGTTGGGCAAGGCCCTCAAGCCACTGCGGAAAGAGCTGCCGGGCCACCTCGATAGTGGCGAGTTGTATCGATGCGAGGACCAACGGCGTCCCGCTGCCGGTGACGCGGTAGGCGATGTCGTAGCCATCGCTTGTGGTGACATACTGGACAGGCGGCGCGTTCATCGTGAGCGCAATTCTACTGCGGTCTGAGTGGCGATGTGTTGCCACCTTCGGCAGCCCCGCCTGCTCGGTGCCC
>DASTLN010000098.1:0-36582 GCA_035714925.1 Dehalococcoidia bacterium
TGCCGCAGCCTCGTCTTCCTCCTCCACCGACACGCGCGGAGTCGAAACCTTGACCACCATGACATCGGCGTCTGTCAACACCGTCACATTGGCCGGGATCGGCAGGTCTCTGACGTGGAGTGACTGCTCGAGTTCAACCAGAGGCGTGATGTCGACCTCGATGCTGGACGGCAGGTCGAGCGGCAGCGCCTCAACCATGATCGACGTCACCGCGTTCATCAGCACGCCGTTGAAGGTTATGACGGCCTCCGACTGCCCGATGACAACGAGCGGGACCTCGGCGTGCATCCTCTCCGTCAGCGACACCTGGTAAAACTCCGCGTGCAGCAGGTTGCTGGTAATCGGGTGCTTCTGCAGCTTCTGGAGCACCACCGGCCGCGTCTCGCTCTCGCCGGTGATCTTCAGGTCGAACACCTCGTTCGCCGTCGAAGCCTTGAGCGTCTTGTCCATCTCGTCGGTCTTGATCTGGATCGAAATAGAATCGAGACCCTTGCCGTACACGTTGCCGGGCAGCACGCCGGAGCGCCGCAGCGCGGCCACTTTCTTGCCAGTCACCTGGCGCGTCTCTACCGGAAGCTCAACACGAGCCATCTTGTCTTCCCCCGATTCCTGTTCTAGCGTCCGCGGCCGAACAGCGCCCCCGCCAACCGCCGCGCCACGAAGTAGCCGGCGCCAAAGGCAAAGGCCGCCTGCAGCGTCAGGACGGCGCGCACGTTACCGCTGACGCGCGGCGCCAGCAGCAGAAACACGCTGCCGTCTTCGACGCGTACGTAGTCGCTGGCGACCACGGCCGACGCCGATTCACGCAGCTCAACCGTCGCGGCGTTGACGATGCCCATCGCCGAGTTCTCAGCGTGCACCGTCTCTGCCGTCAACTGCTGAATAGCGGACTGCTCGATGTTGGCGATGGTCGCGTTGAGACTTCGCACCGCGCTGCGGCCGACATTGACCTGGCTGGATTCGAATCCATCGAACGCGTTTTCTGCCATTAGAGCGAACTCGAAGGTAACAGGTGACCCTATGGGGGTCAAGGCAAGGTCCCCAGTGCCGGCGAAAGCGCCAGCTTGTCGACCCAGTAGATCGTCAGCTCCTCGTTCTTGAAAACGGGCTGCAAAACGCCGTCCATGCCGTCCTCGAACTTCTGCAACCCGATGCCCTCGTAGTAGAGCTTCTCCAACTGCCCCACGATGACGTAGCTCACGTCGAAACGTCGCAGGAAGCGCTGCGCCTCCGTCACGTCCGGATTGACGTAGAAAAGGTCAACCGCCGTCGCGCGCTCGCCGACCATATAGCCGTACTCGCCGCGCTGCTGCACCTGGTGCCAGTCCCAACCGATCACGGCCGGCAGACCCGTGTACACCGTGAAACGCCCGCCCCAGCGGTACAGCGGCGTCCTGCCCTCGACAATCACCGGGCTGCCCTGCACGTTGTCTCGCAGCCACTGGATACCTTCGTAGTCGTAGAACAGGTCGATCTCGCCGTGCTCGTCGTTGTAGGTGGCGACCCGCATGTACGCCGTGCCGTCCAGCGTGCTCGCCGTGTCCTCAAAGCGGTCGTTCAGACGTACAGGCGTCGCGAGGAGTGGGTACAGCAGCGCGCCCAGCAGCGACAACGCCACGCCGGCAAGGGCGCTCGACGCCGCGAACCTCGAAGCTCGCCGCGCCGCCGGCGCAAACGACGGCCGCCAGCTCACGAACGCCAGGTGCCACGCCACGAACGACGCCGCCAGCGCATACACAACCCAGGTGTGCAGATAGAACTTGAACACCGTGTTCATCCGCACGATGTCGCCCTGCAACGTCACGAGGTCGACCCCCATGCTCAGCCCCAGGCCGAGTCCGGCCAACGCCAACACGAACAGCCGTATGCCCGAGTCCGGCCGCCGCCCGCCCAGCTCACGCACCGCCAGGAAAACGACCACCGCCAGCGCCGGTAGCAGCATCGCCACGAAGCCGTTGCCACGCTCCACCAGCAGAAACGCCAGCGCGCAAAGAAAGAACAGCAGCGCCGCCGCGAACACCAGCTGCGACACCTCTTCCTTCGACGCAGGCGTGCCCAGGCTGCCCGTAACGATGCGAGGCAAGCGGCTTGCCCGTAGCGCGCGCCAGAGCTGGAAGGACAGCCAGCCGCCAATCAACGCCGCGAAGACGCCGAAGTGCGCCAGGTACTGGTGCATCGGCGTCGTCTCCGGCGACTCGATGACGCCGCTGACCGGCGATTCGTAATTGGCCAGGAATGGCTGGTAGGCCAGGAACGAAACGCCGGCCAGCAACGCCCCCTTCAGCACGAGACGCTTTGCCATCGCCTCGAAGCCGCCCTCGACGTTGCGCTCGCTGATCACCAGCGCCGCCAGCGCCAGCAGCAGGAAGGGCGGGTAGTCCCATGAGTTGATCCAGCGCAGGCTGCCCACCACCAGCCCCAGCAGCGCCACGATGACCCACTCTCGCCACGACCCGCGTTCGCCGCGCACGCCCAGCACCAGCGTCACCGCGATGCCGATCGCCAGTATCTGAAACGCGATCGCCATCATGTGAGCGTGCAGGTCGGCGAAGAGGAAGCTGAAGTAGGGGAACTCCGTGATGCTGATCGTCGGCGGCAACATGCGGCTGGAGCGCCAGAAGTCGAACTCGCGCAGCTCGGCGCCGTGCGCCACCACCTGCCATGCCCCGCCGGCGCTGTTCGCAAGGCTATCGACGACCGGCAGGTTCGTGTTGAGGTGCCACGTACTCACCTCGGACAAGCGCTCGGTTAGCTGCCCAACGCCGTCGAGATTCCCTGCCAGCGCCACGAGGAATACGCCCAGCAGCCCCGCGGCGTACGGCGACCACGACGGTATCGGCCGGAATCCCGGGCTGCGCTTGATCAGGCCCTTCGCCGCCGCGGCCAGGTTGTACGCCACGGAAAACGCCGCCGCCACGGTCATCGCAAAGAAGGTCGGCACCGCCAGGTTGAACGCGGTTTCCGTCGGTATCGTCGTCAGCTTGACCAGCGTCGCGGTGAAGAACTGGCCCAGGTAGTAGTAGTTGATGTAGCCGCCCGCGAACCACGGGTCGTATGGCGGCAGCGTCGTGCTACGCACCACCGCTGTCAGGTACGCCAGGTCCATCGGCTTCTCGCCGCCTCGGAACGGATGCCACAGGTCCGGGTTCGCCATGCGCAGCTCGCGGAAGAAGAGGAATGCCAGCAGGAACAACACCTCGCAGAACACGACGAGCCGCCACTGCGTCCGCACGAATCCCCACAGCTCCTCTCGCCACCGAAACGCCACGAGGGCCGCGACGACGAGCAGCGCGCCAAGCGTCACGATCAGCGTCGACTGCGTGAAGTAGACGAGCTTGAGGCTGACCAGAAGCCAGACCGGGTACGCCAGCAGCAAGAGGCCCAGCGGCTTCGAGAGCAGGTAGCCGCGGTCCGGAAGCCGACGGAACAAGACCAGCGCTAACGGCGTGGCGGCAAGCGCCGCCAGCTCCACTGCTAGCAGCCACACCAGCGTCGGGTTGGACGCGACGATGCCGCTGTCGCTGAACACCTCCGACCAGGTGCCGCCCTCGCGCTGCGTCTCGAGGTCGTCGGGTCGCAGCAGCAGCGCGTTGCGCGCCGCCTCGCTGGGCACCAGGCTCACGGCGCCTTCAGCCCTGTCCGGATTGAGTAGCGCCAGCGCTCGATCGTGTGAGTAAGCGTCGGTTTTGCGCCAGATCGTCACCTTCGGATGGTCGTAGACCGTGAACGCCTCTTCGGCGGACTGGTCCGGGATCTCGATGCCGAGGAGGCGAGGGTAATTCGTGAAGTCGGCGACCTTCTCGAAGCCCAGCGTGCCGTCGAACAGGTACTCGTAGTACAGGACCGTGCTGGGATAGCGCGCCGGGTTGCGTGGTATCGAGTCGTACAGCCGGTTGCTCGTCTCGATGACGTAGTCGACTTCGTCGAGACCCGCGACCAGCTCTTCAATCTTCGCGCGCGAGTCCTGTATGTAGGGCTTCAGCGTGACGTAGCCGAAGAGACCTGGATCGACGCCGCGCAGGTGTAGAGGCACCCCGTCGTCCCACTCCTCCGAGCTCAGGATGGAGCCGGGCGGGACGTTCTCGGCGATCCAGTAGCTCGCCTGCACGCGCGAGATGTCCTGCCGGTAGATACCCGTAAACACCAGCGCCCAGACCGCCGTCCCCGCGATCGCGAGGAGCACCGCACCCTGCAGCACCGGCTTCGCGACGGGTTGCAGGCTGCCTAGGCGCCCGTTCAACGCGACCTTCGCGCCGCCCGAGGCCGCGAACCCCCACAGGCGCATCAACCCCATACCAGCGAGCACGATCAGCGCCGGGTAGATCGGCATCAGGTAGCGCATCGTCGGATTGAAGCCACGCGCCACGAACAAAAAGTCCCCGGCGATCCACAGCACGAGCAACAGGCAGGCGATGTCGTGGCGCTTCGCACCACGCCACGCCGCGTAGGCAAAGGAGCCCAGCGCGGCGGCGGCCAGCGGCACTCCCATCCCCCACAACACCATGTTGCTCAGCGGGAACACGATGAACGGCCTGCCGATCCACTGCACGTTGGGAGGGAAGTCAGACCCCGATTGCTGGTTGCGCAGATTGGTGATGTCCTGCACGAACTTCGGCGAAAGGTTGAAGTAGTGCGTCGGGTCGATCACCTTCGTGCTCAGCAGGTCACCCGGCAAGTCGAGGTTCACGTCGATCACGTCGAAGAAACCAGGACCCTCGAAGGCGTACGGCTGCGCCACGCGGAACACAAGCCCGGCCGCCAACAGCATCACGAAGCTCCAGCCCAGAAGCCTCAGGACGCCCGGCATCCACTCACGCGCTGTTTCTCGTACCTGGCTATCCGGTTGTTCGATTGCCCGGCCGAGGTACCACAGCATCCGGATCCCTACGGCGAGCGCCGGCAATCCCAGCACTGGCAACGCGTTCAGCTTCGTCGCCAGCGCCAGCCCGTACGCCAGGCCCGCGAAGACGAACGCCCAGCCGCCGCCGCCCTTCAAGATGCGCATCGAGAAGTAGATCGTCGCCGTGACGAACAGCGCCAGCCACGTCTCCGAGCCGAAGAAGTGTGAGTACTGGATGTGCAGCACCGTCACGGACAGTAACGCCGCGGCCAGCAGCCCGGCGCCGCGCCCGAACAGGAACCGCCCGAGCTCGAACACGAGCGCGATCGTCAGCACGTCGGCAATCGCCGATAGCACGCGCCCGACCTGGTTGCTGCCGTAGCCGGCATCGAACGTGAAGACGCCGTTGTCGTGCTCCATGTCGACACCAAACGGCGCCGCGACGTCCCTGAACAGGTCCGCCGTCCAGTGCGTCGAGCCGTCGGCGTCGCGGTCGAGCCACTCGGCAACGGCCTTGTTGAGGAAGATCGGGAAGGTGCCGTAGACGAAGCTGCCCTGGTAGTTGTACGGGTTCAACTGAGAGCGCGCCGAGTCGAAGTACTCGCTCACACTGCCCGCCGGCGCTATCTGCGTGCTGACAATCGACAGGTACCGCTCGTCAGGATGCAGATGCTGGCCGTCATCCCAGTTGACGTTCGTCAACCTGAGCTGCAACCCAAAGACCAGGACGACGCCAAGCGCCACGGCCACCGCGACGTTCTGCGCCGTCGCGCCCCGTACCCAGCTCAGCCAGCCCGGCGTCAGGCTTGCGGCGCGGCCCAGCCCGCCCCTCAGCCCGGCGTCAGCCACCGTCGATGCCTCTCGTCACTTCTTCACGCAGTGGAACAGGAGGTATGCGCCCTCGTCCTCGTTTTCGCCTGGTCCTGAGAACCGCGATAGCACCTGCTTGTACGGCAGGTAGCGCTTCTTCTCCGGCCACAGGACCCAGCGCCCCAGGAGCTTCTTCGTGATCAAGGACGGGACCGAGATGTAGTGGCTGACGTCCAGCGCCATCGTGTTGCGCCGCGAGAAGTAGTAGCGTGACGCGACCACCTCGTAGCCGGCGTCTTCCAGCCATTGCTGCCAGTCCGCCTTGGGCCGGATGTGGATGTGACGGCTGACGCGGTTCATGAACGCTTCGTAGTACCCCGCCGCCTTCTCAAGGTGCGCCTTCTGCAGCAGCGTCGAGCCCAGCAAATAGCGGGGAAAGTACTCGCTCGGCACCGTGATCACGCAGGTACCGCCCTGTCGTGTGACTCGCGACATCTCCTTGAGGATCGACCACGGCGCCTGCGTGTGCTCCAGCGTCGAGTTGCACAGCACCGTCGCGAAAACGCCTTCAGGAAACGGCAGGTCGTCGCCCGGCGCCACCACCAGTGACTCATAGACACCGAGCTTCTGCGCGTTTCGCATCTGCTCTTCCCACGGGTCGGTGCCGACCTCGACCGGCTTGTCGAAAAGGGCAGCCGCAAACGTCCCGTCGCCGCAGCCAACGTCCAGTATCGGACGTGGCATCTCGATCTGGGACAGCAGCACACACTCGGCGGCACGGATCATGACGCGCGGCAACGTCACATCGTCCAGGAACCTGTCCACATACTGGTCCGGCGCCTTCGCATCAGGCTGGCTCAAAGTAGCGTCTCCATTTCGGCCCCCACCATTATGGCGAAGTTGCTCCTTCGATTCCTCAGGAGAAACCCTGAACCTCACTTGAGAGCACGAAACCCGGCCCCGTAAGATCGCTCCTGGTGGCTATACTCAGCCGTGCGGCAGATTGAGGAACCCTCTTGACCAGTAGTGCCTCCCGCAACGTCCTGATCACCGGCGGCGCGGGCTTCATCGGCGTCAACCTGGCCGGCCGCATGATCGGCGCCGGCGACAACGTCACGATTTTCGACAACCTATCTCGTCGCGGCGCGGACCGGAACCTCGCCTGGCTGCGCGACGAGCATCAGGAAGACTTTCGCTTCATCCACGGCGACATCCGCGACGCAACAGCGATTGCCGAGGCAGCGAGAGGCGCGCACGTCGTCTGCCACCTCGCCGCTCAAACCGCGGTCACCACCTCAGTAACGGACCCCCGCACCGACTTCGAGGTCAACGCCATCGGCACGTTCAACGTGCTCGAGGCGGCCCGGCAGGAGGGCGACGACCCCGTCTTCATCTACGCCTCCACCAACAAGGTCTACGGCGGCATGGAAGATGTGGAGGTCGTGGAGCAGGAAACCCGCCACACCTACGCAAGCCTCCTGCGAGGCGTCGAAGAGAGCCAGCCCCTCGATTTCTACTCGCCTTACGGCTGCTCCAAAGGCGCCGCCGACCAGTACGTCCACGACTACCACCGCATCTACGGCCTTCGGACCGTCGTCTTCCGCCAGAGCTGCATCTACGGACCGCGACAGATGGGCGTCGAGGACCAGGGCTGGGTCGCCTGGTTCGTCATCGCCGCCCTCCTCGGCAGGCCGATCACGATCTACGGCGACGGTAAGCAGGTGCGGGACCTCCTTTACATCGACGACCTCGTCGGCGCCTACCAGGGCGCCATAGAGAAGATCGAAACCACCGCCGGTCAGATCTACAACATCGGCGGTGGCGCCTCCAACACCATCGCCATCTGGTCCGAGTTCCGGCCCATGCTCGCCCGGCTGCTCCAGAGTCCCGGCCTCGCCGCCGAGTTCGGCGACTGGCGCGCAGGCGACCAGAAGGTCTTCTTCTGTGACACCGGCAAGGCGGAGCGAGACTTCGGCTGGGCGCCGGAGGTTGGCGTCGAAGATGGCGTCGGCCGCCTCGCCGCGTGGGTGGGAGAGAACGCTCACCTGTTCCAGGACTAGCCTTGAAAATCCTCGCCGTCCTCACCTACTACCGCCCCCACGTGAGCGGCCTGACGATCTACGTCGAAAGGCTCGTGCGCGCCCTCGCCGCCCGCGGCCACGAGGTCACCGTCCTCACCTCCCACTACGACCCGTCCCTCCCCCGCGAGGAGATGATCGACGGCGTGCGGATCGTCCGCGTGCCTGTCGCCTTCCGTCTCAGCAAGGGCGTCATCATGCCCACCTTCGGCCTCTATAGCACCCGGCTCGTCAGGGACACAGACGTGATCAGCGCCCACCTGCCCCAGTTCGACGCCTGGGGCATCGCCCTGCGCGGCCGCCTCTTCGGCAAACCCTGCGTCCTCACCTACCACTGCGACCTCGAGCTGCCCGCCGGGACCCTCAACCGCGTCATCGACCAGACCACGTTCGTGGCGAACTACGTCGCTGCCACGGCCGCAGACAAGATCGTTGCCTACACCCAGGACTACGCCGACCACTCCCGCCTCCTCCGCCGCTTCAAGCGCAAGATCGAGGTTATCCTGCCGCCCGTGCCCATGCTGGTACCAACCGAGTCAGAAGTGGAGCAGTTCAAGCAGGCGCATGGCCTGGAGGGACGGCCCGTGCTCGGCATGGCGGCCCGTTTCGCCACGGAGAAGGGTGTGGAGGTTTTGCTCAACGCCGCGCCTCTAATCGAGCAACGCTTCCCCGATTACAAGGTGCTGTTCGCCGGCCCCTACAAGGACATCCCCGGCGAGGAGGACTACCGCGCCCGCCTCTTCCCCCGCGTCGAAGCGATGGGCGGCCACTGGGAGTTTCTCGGCACCCTGGCGCCGGCCGAAATGCCCGCCTTCTACGGCTCCCTCGACGCCCTCCTCGTGCCGAGCGTCAACATGACCGAGTCGTTCGGCCTCGTCCAGGTCGAAGCCATGCTCTGCGGCACGCCCGTCGTCGCCAGCAACCTGCCGGGTGTGCGGCAACCGGTACAGCTCACCGGCATGGGCGAAGTCATCCCCATCGGCGAATCGGCGGCCCTGGCGGAGGCCGTCGGCCGCATCCTGAGCCAGCCGGATCGTTATCAGCGCTCCAGCGCCGACATCGCGGCGATGTTCGGCCTGGAGCAGACGGTCGACAGCTACGAGCGCCTCTTCGAAGCGCAGCTGGCGAAGAGACGCCACCATGTCTGAAGCAACGAACTGGATCCCGGACCCTGAGTGGACGCGGGTCCAGGGCCTCGTCCCGATAGCCTGTGCAGACATCATGCCGATGAGGCGCACGGACGCGGGGCTCGAGGTCGGCCTCATCCTCCGCGACACGCCTTACGGACGGGGCTGGTGCCTCGTCGGCGGCCGCATCCTCCGCGACGAATCGATGCGCGATGCCATCCTGCGTCAGCTCACTTCGACTCTCGGGGACGCGGTGCAATGCAATCTCGACGCTCGGCCTCAACCAGATTTCGTCGCCGAGTATTTTGCCGGCGAGCGCGAAGGAGAGCTCCATGATCCCCGCCAGCACGCGCGCTCGGCCTGACCTTTGCCGTCACAATGACCGGCTTGCCAATCGCGCAGGGCGAGGCGCTTGAGTTCCGCTGGTTTTCGGCAGACACGCTTCCTCCAGCGGACCGGTTCGGCTTCGGTCAGCGCGCCGTGGTCGCGGCACTTCTGGAACGCCTCTAGCAGCCGGCACCTGACCTCTCCGCCCGGGTTGTCGTCTCTGCCACCGCAGCGACTATCCTGTAGCGGGTTCAGTCCCGGCCAGGCATGAGAAAACTTCAGCTACTCGCCGGCATCGCCATCAGCGCACTGGCGCTCTTCATCGTCCTGCGCGATGTCGAGTGGAGTGAGGTGCTCGACCGCATCCAGGAGGCCAACGACGGGCTCTTGGCGCTGGCCGCGCTGATTCTCGTTGCCACCGTCATCGTCCGCACCCTGCGCTGGCGCGCCATCCTGCGCCGGGACTCGCGCGTCCGTCTCTGGCACCTCTACGGCTCGATCAACGTGATGTACTTCTTGAACAACCTGCTGCCGCTGCAGGTCGGCGACCTCGGACGCGCCTACCTGCTCAGCGAGCTGGCGGGCGTCTCGATGACTCGCACCCTTTCAACCCAGGTCGTCGAGCGCGTCTTCGACGTCCTGACACTGCTCGCCGTCCTCCTCTTCCTCGCGCTCTTCATCGATGTGCCGTCCGACGTACGCGCGCCGTCAATTATCCTCGCGGCCGTGTTTGGCTCCCTCGCAGCGGGTTTGCTCATCGCCGCCTCCCGACGCGAGCGCGCCCTCTCGATCGCGGACCGGCTGCTGCGCATCGCCCCCGCGGCCTCGCGCCCGAAGCTGCAGTCGATGACCGCAAGCGCCGTCGACGGGCTGGCCGGCCTCTCGGACTACCGCACCGCCGCCTTCCTGCTCTCTTACAGCGCGGCCATCTGGCTCAGCGTCGGACTCGTCGTCTACACCTGCTTCCAGGCCTTCGACCTGCCCCTCGGCTACGGACCGGCGCTCTTCATCGTCGTCGCGACGACCTTCGGCTTCTTCGTCCCCTCCACGCCGGGTTCATTCGGCGTCTACCACGCCATCGTCATCGCCGTCCTGACCAACGTCTTCGACATCGAGAAGAGCAGCGCCGTCAGCTTCGCGCTGGTCGTCCACCTCATCTTCTACCTGCCGCCCATGGTCATCGGCCCCGCGTTCCTCTGGCTCGAACGCGACCTCTGGCGCCAGAGCAGCTTCTGGACCAAGCTCCGTGAGCTACGCGGCGCCCCCATCCCCGAAGCCACCCCCCAATAAGAAAAACGCCCCCGAATATCGAGGGCGTTTCCAGCCTGTTATCTGCTAACTGCTCTCCCTGCTGCTTGAAGCTTGTAGCTTGTGGCTTGTAGCTTGCAGCTTCCCCCGCCTACCAGCCCTTGCCGGCGATCATCGCCGTCAGGTCCGCCAATCGGCAGGCGTAGCCCCACTCGTTGTCGTACCACGACACCACCTTCACGAGGTCGCCATCGACAACGTTCGTGCTCAATCCGTCGATGATCGACGAGTGCTCGTTGCCCTTCATGTCCATCGACACGACCGGGTCGTCGGTCCAGTCCATGATCCCCTTCATGCGCTCCATGCCCCAGTGGCGCAGCGCCGAGTTGACCTCGTCCTTCGTCGTCTTCTTCTTCACCAGCGCAACGACCTCGACCACCGACACAGTGGGGGTCGGCACGCGGTAGGCCAGGCCGTCGAGAATGCCGTCCACCTCTGGGATCACGAGCCGCAGCGCGCGGGCCGCTCCCGTCGAGGTCGGCACGATGTTCATGGCGCCGCCGCGGGCCTCTCGCAGGTCCTTGGGGCCGGCGCGGTCCAGGATCTGCTGCGAGTTCGTGTAGGAGTGGATCGTGGTCATCTGACCCTTGTGCAGGCCGAACTCCTCAACCAGCACCTTGACCGGCGGCGCCAGGCCGTTGGTCGTGCAGGAGGCGTTCGAGACCACGTGGTGGCTCTTCGGGTCGTACTTCTCGTCGTTCACACCGAGGACGATGGTCACGTCTTCGTTCTGCGCCGGCGCGCTGATGATCACCTTCTGCACGCCGTCGTGGCGGTGCGCCACCGCGGCCTGCCCGTTCGTGAAAAAACCCGTCGATTCGATGACGATCTCTACACCGGCTTCCCCCCACGGGATCTGCGCCGGGTCGCGCTCGGCAAAGACCTTGACCAGCTCGCCGTCGACCATCAGGCCGCCATCCGCCGGCGCGACCTCACCCGGAAAGCGTCCGTAGTTACTGTCGTACTTCAGCAGATGCGCATTTGTCGCGGTGTCGACCAGGTCGTTGATCGCGACGACCTGCAGCTCATCTGCGTGTCGTTCCCGGATCGTGCGGAAGACCTGCCTCCCGATTCGTCCAAATCCATTGATCCCGACGCGTGTTGCCATGGAAAGGCTCCTTTCAGCTCGGCGTCGTCGTTCCTTAGTCCCTCATCTGGAAACCTGATCTCCAGTGTTTCGTAACAAGCATTGTAGAAAGCCACGCCGCTCCGTACCAGAGACAAACCGCCCGTTATCGACATTCAGACCAATCCCGGGCGCGCCGGCTATTCGTCATCGACGAACGTCTGCGGTGGCAGGTAAAGGTCGGTCACATAGGCATGCGTTACGGCCGCGACGTGCATCACGGTGTGCGCCAGGACCGCACCTATTGGATTCGCCGACACGATCGCTGGCACGGAGATGATGGTGTTCCCCGTTTCAGGCCCACCTACACCGTCGTCACGAAACTGCTCGTAGCCCAGGTGGTACGTGGCCGTGATGATCCAGACGAGTCCTAAAGTAACCGCCGCATAGCCCACCTTGCGGATCAGCGTATCCAGCCTCCCTCCAAATAGAGACAACGCGACAGCCAACGGGAAGGCGGTCAACAACAGGCCATCGACAGCGCCGTATAGCGCGCCGCGCCAGGCTATCTCGAAGACGAAGTAGAGGCCTTCAGGATGCGGCGTCGCATCCTCGCGGTTCAGTACCGCGACGACCAACACGGCGCTGGCTATGAGTCCCAATCCAAGGCTCCAGCGCCAGTTGCGCGTCAGCAGCGCTCTGACGTCAAGGCGCGTCGCCTGCACGTACGTTGTCAGGAAGATGGCAACCGCCGCGAAATAGACCGCGTAGTAGAGGTCATGGGTCGAGCAAGCTGCTGAAAACAAAAGGGGTCAGGAACGCTATCGCGGCACCCACGCTGAACCATGCCAGGTGCTTCGCGGCGGCTCCGTGGATCGCATAATCGCTAACATGCAGCGTTGTAGTTGAAGACATAGTGGACTCCTCCAGGAAGACAAGCCGTCACCATCGTCTATCCCGCTGGAGTCAGAAGTTAGGCCCACTTATCCCAAAATCGAGGGGCCTAATGGCCCATCGTCCGCCCGCCGCGATGTACACCAGCAAGCCCCTTCTCGATTGCGAGGCCTTAGATTCGCCTGCTATCATCCAAATCGGAAGCGAGTGCGAATGAACGGCTCGACAGTTCTCGTCCTGAATCAGAACTATGAGCCTCTCAACGTGTGCAATGCCAGGCGCGCGTTTGTCCTCATCGACAAGGGCAAGGCCGAAATCCTGGAACACGCCGAGGGTGTCCTGCGCAGCGCTGTCGCGTCCTTCCCCAAGCCCTCCGTCATCCGCCTCATCTACATGATCAAGCGCCCACGGCCACAGATGCGTCTCACCCGCCGCGAAGTCTTCGTGCGCGACCGCTACACCTGCCAGTACTGCGGCAAACAGACTCGTGACCTGACCATCGACCATGTCGAGCCGCGCCACCGCGGCGGCCGTCACACATGGGAGAACCTGGTCTCAGCCTGCCGCAACTGCAATCACCGCAAGGCCGGCAATACGCCGCAAGAGGCGCGTATGTCGCTGCTCAGCGATCCCAAGCGCCCGCCCGCCTCGTCCTACTACATCTTCTATCACTACCTCGAGCAGCAGTCGGACTGGCGCAAGTTCATCCCCGGCTGGGAGCAGTACGAGAGCGTCGCTGCCTCGTAGGGCCGCGATGAATCGCGCTCAGACGTGGCCCGTACTCGAACCCGCGTGACCCAACCCCGCGTCATCGACCTCGGCGACTACGAAGTCAGCAACGACGCTACGCGTATCGACCTCGACCGCGTCGAGGCGCTAATCCGCCAGACTTACTGGGCCGCACAGCGTCCGCGCAATCAGATCGAGCGCGCCTTGAGCCACTCAGTCCTCTTCGGTGCCTACCGCAAGCGCGACGGCCTGCAGGTTGGCTTCTGTCGCGTCGTCACCGACTTCGTCAGCTTCGGCTGGGTGGCCGACGTCATCGTCGATGAATCGACTCGCGGTCGCGGCATCGGCAAGGGCTTGATGCAAGCCGTCATCGAACAACCGGAGCTTGCTGGCCTGCCACTCGCGCTCTCAACCGCGGACGCTCAGGGCCTGTACGAACAGTTCGGCTTCACACACCTGCCGCGGCCGCAGCAGTGGATGCTCCGCGCCGACCAAAGCAGCCGTCTCTAGCTAGAGCAGTATCCGCTTCGGCGAGCCGCTCGAACCGCGGCGGAAGTTGTGCACCAGGTAGCGCCGGTCGTACCCCACCGCGATCTCCTCGATGCGGCAGCGGTCCCGCCGCGATAGCGCGTCATCGACGCGCCGCTGCAGCGCCTCGTACGCTCTGCGCCGCTCCTCCGATATCGGGAAGATGCCCTCCGCGTCGACGATCACCTTGACCTGTCGCGCCGCCAGCGCCAGCAGCCATCCCAGCGTGATTTCGGCCCAGCCCTGGTGGAATGACGAGTCGGCGAAGTTGATCACCAGGCGCGTACTGCTCGATTCCGGCCCCACCTGCAGCAGGCTCGCCCCGAAGGCGGGTCGCCCCAGGTCGCTCGCCGGGCGGTACACCGAACGCAGCACCTCATCGGTCGCCGTCACGCCGCCCGCGAAGTAGCGCCCGAGGTGAAACTCAAACGCCTTGTGCGTCTCGTCAGGCTGCAGCGTGTTGGCCAGCCACTCGTGGTGCAGCGCCATCTCCTCGGCCCGCAGCCCTTCCTGGGCTGAGATCAGCTCCGCGTTCGAACGCACCAGCGGTAGCACGGAGGCATACGAGCCGCGCGTCAGCAACAGCAGCGCATCGGCCAGCCCCGCGTACGCCCGCGACCACAACGCCGAGATCGCCGCCAGCTCCTGCGTCCGGTACTTCGACGAAGTCCCCGGGTTTGCGTCGTCGACCAGCTTGAGCTGCAGCTCCATCGCTTCGGCGAAGACGTCCAGGTCGTTGCTCAGAAGAAAGCGTGTTTGCCGGAAGGCATCCCCCGCCGCCTCACCTGCCGACTCCGGTGGCCGCGGCGGCAGCGCATACGTCTGCGGCGGCCGTACGCGAGCAACGCGCTGCTTCGGACGCTCTGTCACGGACTAATTGCGGTACGCTCGCATCTCGGCTCGATGCACTTTGCCAAGCGCACGTTCCTTCCCTTTGAAGCGCGGCTCCCAGCCATCTTGTTCGGCTTACATAGGGCACAACTGTGTCGCTTGACCTTGAACTGCTTGCGATTGAGGCCCATTTATCTCCTCTGCGACAGCATGCTACCACCCGCATATCGCGCCTTCGAGCCCAGCTCAGCCTCGATCCGCAGCAGGCGGTTGAACTTCGCGGTGCGCTCGCCGCGCGCCGGCGCGCCACTCTTCAGCTGCCCCGTCCCCAGCGCCACCGCGAGGTCCGCGATCGTCGTGTCCTCCGTCTCGCCGCTACGATGGCTCATCATCGCGCCCCAACCGGCGTCCATCGCCCGCTGCGTCGCCGCGATCGCCTCACTCAAGGTGCCGATCTGGTTCACCTTGACCAGGATCGCGTTCGCCGCCTTCGTCTCGATCGCGCGCTCCAGGAACTCGAGGTTCGTCACCAGCAGGTCGTCGCCCACCAGCTGCACCTTGTCGCCCAGACGCTGCGTCAGCAGGCTCCAGCCCTCCCAATCGTCTTCCGCCAGCCCGTCCTCGATGCTGACGATGGGGTACTTCGCGCACCACTCGGCCCAGAGGTCGACCATCTCGGCGCTGGTCAACGACCGCCCCTCGCTGGCCAGCTCGTAGCGCCCGTCCTGGTACAACTCGCTGCTCGCCGGGTCGAGCGCGATCGCGACGTCCTCGCCCGGCCGGTAGCCCGCCGCCTCGATCGCCTGCACCAGCAGCTCAACCGCCGCCACGTTGTTCTCCAGCGACGGCGCGAAGCCGCCCTCGTCCCCCACGTTGGTGCTCAGCCCGCGCGCGTCCAGCAGCTTTTTCAGCGCCTGGTACACCTCAGCGCCCGCCCGCAACGCCTCCGAGAACGTCGGGCGGCCCACCGGCGCCAGCATGAACTCTTGGAAGTCGGTGCTGCGCGTGGCGTGCCTGCCTCCGTTCAGCACGTTGAACATCGGGCACGGCAGCAGGTTCGCGTCCGGCCCGCCCAGCGACGCGTACAGCGGCTGCCCCCGCGACGACGCCGTCGCGTGCGCCGCCGCCAGCGACACGCCGAGCAGCGCGTTCGCCCCCAGGCGCGACTTGCTCGCCGTCCCGTCCAGAGACGCCATCAGCCGGTCGAGCCCCTGCTGGTCCGAAGCATGCTGCCCCACGACGGCGTCGGCGATCTCCCCGTTGACGTTCGCTACCGCGTCGAGCACGCCCTTGCCGCCGTAGCGCTTCGGGTCGCCGTCGCGCAGCTCGTGAGCCTCATGCGTCCCCGTGCTGGCGCCGGACGGTACGATGGCGCGCCCCAGGCTGCCGTCCTCGAGGCGTATCTCCACCTCAACCGTCGGATTCCCCCGAGAGTCCAGCACCTCCAACGCCTTCACCGCCGCAATTCTGTCGTCAGCCATTTCTAACCTCTGCAGTAATGCATTACAAACGTTGAGTTCCCCTCTCCGAAGTCGGAGAGGGGTTAGGGGTGAGGTGTGCAGCGATCCGTCTTAGGACAGCTGCCATGTCCGTCATCACCTCATCGTTCGAAAACCGAATCACACGCAGTCCACGGCCTTCGAGCTCGGCCTCGCGCTCCGTATCCTCAGCTTCCTGGTAGCGATGGATGGGACCATCGACCTCAACGACCAGGTTTGCCTCACTGCAGTAGAAGTCGACGATGAATCGCCCAATCGCGTGCTGCCGGCGGAACCTGGATCCCTCCAGACCACGATGACGTAGACGCGCCCAAAGCATTGCTTCTGCGACGGTGGGCTTCGCACGGTTATCTCGCGCCGCCTGTCTCAGCACAGACCAGGTGCCCGCTTCTGCGCGCCAGGCCCTTTGTGCGTGAGGTTCCGCATCCTCAGACGGCATGTCCTACCTCACCCCCTCAGTCCCCCTCTCCGACTTCGGAGAGGGGGAAGGCATGGATGTCCCGTCTATTGCTAGACGCACGGCCCGCTCGGGATCATCTGTCCGAAAGATCGGTGGTTCCACGCCGCCTTTGCTCAGGTGCCACGTCCCGAGACCAACAATCGGCTTGCCGTTGATTAGCGCGTGCGCGATCTCAGACAACGTCCCGTACTCCCCGTCGATCGCGACGACGGCGTCTGCCGTGATCGCGATGATCGCGTTGCGCGCCTCGCCCAGGCCGGTGAGGATCGGTATCTTGACGTACGGGTTCATGCCGCTGCGGTCGCGCCCCGGCATGATGCCGATGGTCACGCCACCGGCTTCGCTGGCGCCGCGACAGGCCGCCTCCATGACGCCGCCGCGTCCGCCACAGATCAAGATGCAACCTCGGCGCGCTACCTCACCGCCGACAGCTTCAGCCTGGGCCAGCGCCGTGTCCGAAGGCGCCGACGAGGTGTCGCCACCCACCACCGCGATGATCATGTCGCCATGATATGACGAAGGGGCGGCTCAACGAACCGCCCCTTCGGTGCCTAACGCGAGAAGTGGTTACCAGCCGCGCGACGCCAGCAGCTCGTTCGGTGGGATTGCGCCGATCTCGAGCCCCGGCATCGCGCTACCCAGACCGCGAGACACCTCGGCGATTATCTTCGCGTCGTTGAAGTGCGTCGTCGCCTGCACAATCGCCTTCGCCATCAGCGCCGGGTTCTCAGACTTGAAGATGCCTGAGCCCACGAATACGCCGTCGGAGCCCAGCTGCATCATCAGCGCCGCGTCCGCCGGCGTCGCGATACCGCCCGCCGTGAACATGACGACCGGCAGGCGCCCCAGCTCCTTCGTCTCGCGCACCAGTTCAACCGGCGCGCCGAGGCGTTTGGCTTCGCTGTACAGCTCGTCGTCGCTCATCGTCTGCAGGCGGCGGATGTCGCCCATGACCTGGCGCATGTGCCTCACGGCTTCCACGACGTTGCCGGTGCCGGCCTCGCCCTTGGTGCGGATCATCGCCGCGCCCTCGCTGATCCGGCGTAGCGCCTCGCCCAGGTCGCGACAGCCACAGACGAACGGCACCTTGAAGCCGTGCTTGTCGACATGGTTCGCCTCGTCCGCCGGCGTCAGCACCTCGGACTCGTCGATGTAGTCGATCTCGAGCGCCTCGAGCACCTGCGCCTCAACGAAGTGGCCGATGCGCACCTTCGCCATGACCGGGATCGTCACGGCCTTCTGGATGCCCTGGATCATCTCCGGGTCCGACATGCGCGCAACGCCGCCGTCCTTCCGGATGTCGGACGGCACGCGCTCCAGCGCCATGACCGCGCAGGCTCCCGCCTCCTCGGCGATAATCGCGTGCTCCGGCGTCACGACGTCCATGATGACGCCGCCCTTGAGCATCTGCGCCAGGCCCTTCTTGACGGTGAAGGTGCCCGTACCGTTTTCGTTCGCGCCGTTCATGGCCTGCTCCTTGTTTCGCGTCCCTCCGGACGCCTGGGACGATGAAGGCGCCCTTCCGAGGAAGGACGCCTCGTGTTCGCCTCAATTGTAACCGCCGGTAGACGCCAGCCTCAACTCGCTCCATATTAGGTCTCCCTACAGCCAAAGCTTGACGTCGTAGCGTAACATTCGGTGACGACTGAGAATTTGATTTGCTCGCCTAGGGTTGTATACGCTCTTTATGTAGATTTCATATAGTGGCAACCTTCCAAGGTCACATTCGTTATTAGCATTTAGATACCTTGGGAGGAAGTAGAGGTTGGTTGGAGATGACCCTCTTACCACGCCGACCCGACCGGAGTACACGACAACGGGCCATGCTAGGGATCAGATGGCATCTCGCGCCGTTCCTCGCGAGGCAGTCGAAGCTGTGTTAGCCAATCCAGGCTATACCCGTCCGGCGGTACCTCGTCGCGGCGCTAAACCTGCCGAAATTTACTTTGGGGATTACGAAGGGAAGCGGCTACGGGTTTACGTGGAAATAGGCACCAAGCCCCTCAAAGTCAAGACAGTAGCTTGGGAGGACTAGCTATGGGTTTCAACCCCGTGACCTACGACGAGGAGGCTGACGCGCTGTACGTCCGTCTTCTAGACCTCTCAGCAGCGCGCACAACCCCGGTAGATGATCTTCGACTTATTGACTACTCCGAGGATGGCTCTATCGTGGGTGTGGAGTTCCTGGAAGCAAGCGCGGGAATCGATCTATCAGATCTGCCGTTCAGACCTCGCCTTGAGCAGCTCATCGGCGACAGCGGACTGCCATTCCGGATATTCGCTTAGCCTGAGTCGAAAAGCCAATACCTCTTGGAGACGGGAATCTTAGACCACCCCTAACTGGCCCTCCACACCGTGTGCTGCGGGTCCAGATCGCCGTGGCCCGCCGTCCGCGTCACCAGGCAGCGCTCGATCAAGAACTCAACCGCCGTCTGGTTCTCGAGGTGGCGCAGGTCCATGTCCGGCCGCTCCGCCAGGTACGCCTGCTCCAGCGTCGCCCGCCGCGCCGGGTCATCAACGACCCGCACCTGCCCGGTGACGTAGAAGGCATCCTCGTTCTCAGCCGTCAGGTCGGAGTGCAACGCGTACCGCGCGTCTCGCAGCAGGTCGTTTAGCTTCGGTGAGGGGATGATGAAGGCATATAGCGTCTCATCCGTTAGCGAAGGGCAGATCGGGTGCAGTCGCGGCGCGCCCTGGCTCGTGGTCGTCGCCAGGAACCCAAGCCCAACGCCCCACTGATAGAACAGCGCCCGTCCCGCCGCCGCCAGGTCCGGCCGCTCCCGTTCGAACTCGCCCCACGAAACCATGTCCCAGCCTGTTAACTGCTACCTGTTATTTGTCGCCGCTACCGCGCCGGCGCCATGTCGAGCACGGTGAGCTGTAGCGCGCCGCCGTTGCCGCTCGGCCCGTAGCTATCCGCCGACAGGCTGTACACCACATCGACGCACGACCCCGCCTCGGGCAGCTCGCCCTCCCAGCGGAACGCGATCGCCGGCCAGGAGACGGGGCCGCTCTTCAGCTTGAGGCGCATGTGCGCGCCGTCTGCGCCTACCGTCTTCGCCTCGAGCACAGTCACCTTGCGGCTGAGCAGCGTCGGGTCCGGGTTGCCCTGCCCGTGCGGCTCCAGCTTACCCAGCCAGCGGATCTCCTGGCTGCGCAGCTCGTTCAGCGGCCACTCGGCGTCCACGGTTAACACCGGCGCCAGATCGTGGCCTTGCAGCTCATGCGCCGCGTGCTCGATAAAGCGCTGCTCTAGTTCGTCCAGCCGCTCGCTACGGATCGTGAAGCCGCCCGCCTGCCGGTGCCCACCGAAACGCTCGAGCAGGTCGCCGCAGGAACGCAGCCCCGCCGTGACGTCGTACGCCGGTATCGAGCGGCAGCTGCCGCGGCTCTCGACTTCGCCGCGCTGGTACACCGCCGCCGGCCGCCCCAGCGTCTCTACCAGCCGCGACGCCACCAGTCCAATGATGCCCTGGTGAAAGTCGGCGTGGCCGACGACTGTCAGCGGCGCGTCGGCGCGGCTTTGCGCCATCTCCAGCGCCAGCTTCTGCGCCTCCAGCGTCATTCGCTGTCGCTCCCGGTTCAGTGCGTCGATGTTCGCTGCCAGCGCCTGGGCTTCCTCTTCGTCTCGCGTCAACAGCAGGTCCAGCGCCAGCCGCGCGTCCGCAAGCCGTCCCGCCGCGTTAATTCGCGGCGCTAGCCCGAACGCGATCGTCTCCGACGTCACGGCGCTCGGCTTCGCTCCGGCGATCTCGATGAGTGCCAGCAGCCCCGGCCGCTCGCTTTCCGCCAGGGCGCTCAGGCCGCGCCGCACCAGCTCGCGGTTCTCGTCCACCAGCGGCACCATGTCGGCCACGGTGCCCAGCGCCGCCAGCTCAGCGTAGCGATTCTCCGGGAAGGCCTGCCCCTGCGACTCGTACAGCGCCTCGGCCAGCCGAAACGCCAGCCCGGCGGTCGAAAACTCGGTCAGCTCGTCATCGTGCGGCAGCTTCGGGTTGAGCAGCGCGCTCGTCTCCGGCAGCAGCGACGGTGGGATGTGGTGGTCGACGACGACCACTTCCATCCCCAGGCCGCGCGCGTGCTCGACCTCCGGGTTCGCCGTCGTTCCGCAGTCGCACGTCACCAGCACCTCGACGCCGCGGTCGGCCAGCGAGTCTATGGCGCGCATGTTCAGGCCGTAGCCCTCGCGCTCGCGGTGCGGGATGTAGGGTGTAACCTCGCCGCCGAGCGCGCGCAGCGTCTCCGTCAGGATCGCCGTCGAGGTGATCCCGTCCACGTCGAAGTCGCCGTAGATGCAGATCGAGCGACGCTCAGCCAACGCGTCACGCAGCAGCGCCAGCGACGTCTCGAAGCCGGGAATCCGGAATGGGTCGCTGAAGCCGGACTCGCGCCCGCCCAGGAAGCGCTGCGCGTCGGCGTTGGAGCCGACGCCGCGATTCTCCAGGACCAAAGCTACGAGCTTCGGCAGGCCGCTGTGCTGCAGACTGCCCCGCTGCGGCGACTCGCGTAGGCGCCAGATCTTGCGCGACCCGGAGCCTGCGGTTCGTGACGGGTTCGATAACGTGGGCGCTTGCAACTCGAACGCATATTCGACTAAGCCGTGGGCCCTGTCAAGGCCCCGGCTTCAGTCATCTCCCGGTTCGGGTAGGGCTACTCGGCTATGCGTACGTCCGCGGCGCGAGTGCGCGAAGGGTTCCGCGGGTCCGGCTGTAGCTCGAACTCAACGGTCTGTCCCTCCTGCAGGTCGTCGAACACGCCGCCGGTCAACGCCGTGGTGTGGAAGAAGACGTCCTCGCTGGAGTCGTCAGCCTTAATGAAACCAAAGCCTCGATCGCGGACGAGGCGGGTGATTTTTCCGGTGGCCAATGCTGCTTCCTTCTTTCTCCGGCTCACTGAGCCGAAGCCTACGAGGCCCGGGTCTGGGCCAACCTCAGAGTACCGGCCTGAGAGCGTAGGAGAGCTGCTGGGGAAGCGTGCTGCCTGCGGGTCTTAGGTATGGAACTCCTGTAACAACCCGACCAGTATACACAACGACTTTTTGTTCGTCAGGCCTGCCAGTCACCGCTTTTGCCGCCCGTCTTGCTGACCAGCCGCACCGCCTCAACCTGCATCCCTTTGTCGACCGCCTTGCACATGTCGTAGACCGTCAGGCCGGCGACCGAAACCGCCGTCAGCGCCTCCATCTCGACCCCCGTCTTGCCCGTCGTGCGTACCGTCGCCGTGATCTCAACCGCGCTCGTCGACTCGTCCGGCTCCAGCTCCACGTCGATACCCGTCAGCAGCAACGGATGGCACATCGGGATCAGCTCGGACGTCTTCTTTGCCGCCTGCACGCCGGCCACCTGCGCCGTGGTCAACACGTTGCCTTTGGCGATCTCGCCCCGCAGCAGCAACCGTAGCGTCTCGGGCTGCATCACGATGCGCCCCTTCGCCACGGCGACGCGGACCGTCTCGTCCTTCGCCGTCACGTCCACCATGCGCGCCCGCCCGGCGTCATCAAGATGCGAAAGCTTGGGCTTGTCATTCATGTGATCATCGGAGAACCCTGAACGAATTATCTCCGATCTCCATTATGAGCCTGGTGTCCCGATTCTTCATGCTCTGCTCATACTCGAATTCAATGGATTCTATGACCTGCTCCACGCGAACCCTCCCTCGAGATTGACGACATCTGAAGGAAATTCGCCCGAGGCGACGGAAGCGCTGGCGCATACCAACCGATGCTCTGGACGCCAACCTTTGGAAGTCCCGGTGATTCCATGTAACTACAATGGCTTCGATTTCGTTGCCAATGGCTGCAATAGCTGCATCTTCAGTCCCTGGAAGCAAAGAATCTCTGACGAGGATGACTTCGTGCCCGCGATTCCGAAAGAAGTCGCTCACTGATTGAGGAACGTCCTCGTCAACGAGAAGACGCACGTTCCAGGAACTTCACTCTCATCCCGCCTTCTTCGGATGCTGCGTACGTTCGAAACTGAGGGCCACCCGAACATCAGACACCGTCAGGCTGGGATACTCTCGGACAATCGCGTCGTTGCTGAATCCGCCCTGGTACAGGTCCCAAATCGCGGCCGTGGGAATCCGTGTACCAGCAACGACCGGAGCATTGTGCGCTACGTTCCTCTTCTGCCCAATCTTGCCGATCTGATCGAGATTTCGCGAACGCAACTGGTCCACGGCCGCTTGGGTATCACTGGCCACTCGCTTCAATTCGAATCGCATCGCGCTCTGAGATCCGGGCCGACCGGCGAGCACCACCCCTGACTCAGGATCGTCGAAGAACACTCGCATTCCGGCCACGTATAGCGTGAGGCTGGCCCAGGGAGAATCGTGCCGTTCGGCCAAGCCTGACGCTGTCTTCCTCAACTCCTGGAGCGATATTCCGTGCGTTTTCCTCAACTCCGACAGAGCCCGCAGACCAACAAGATCGCGGAATGTATATAGCCGGATGACACTTCGGTCTTCTCCGCCCATGAATCCCGGTGGGAAGAAAGCAGTCCTGTCCCAATACCGGAGCTGACGCACACTCAAGCCCGTGATGCGTGAGGTTTGATCAATCGTGAAACCAAGCAAATCTGACATGTGAATGCTCAGAAGTTAGATGCAGGCGAGTGAACCGTCAAGAACATTTGATTCGTAGTCCGCGATCAGCTTACCGCAACGCGCCTAGCGCGAGTCGATGCGCACCAGCCCCTTGGTACCGTCCACCGTTATCGTCATGCCGTCTTTAATCTGCTGCGTCCCCACGCGCGTCCCGACGACAGCCGGCAGGTGAAACTCGCGCGCCACAATGGCGCAGTGACTCAAGATGCCACCCGAATCGGCGACAACCGCCCTCACCGTCGCGAAGAGCGGCACCCACGTCGGCACCGTCATCTCGCAGACCATGATGTCGCCGGCCTGCAGCTTGCTCGCCTCGTTCAGCGTCCGCACGACCTTCGCGACGCCCTGAATGCTACCCGGCGACGCCGCGACGCCGCTGATCACGTCGGGGTCAGTGCTCGGCTCCACCGGTAGCAGGCCAAGCATCTTGTCCACCATCGCGACGAAGAACGGGTCCTCGACCTCCTCCGTGCGGTGTCCCAGGTGGAACGGCGGCACGACCGTCGCCCAGTGCGCAATCTCCTCGCGACGCTGGCTCACCGTGGTGCGCAGGTCGCCGCCGTCTTTCAGTGCCGACCGCAGCTCGTCCATCTGCAGCATGAACACGTCGTCCGTCTTCTCGATGACGCTGTCTTCTGTCAGTTTCTTCCCCACCTCGAGGCAGAAGTGACGAAATACCGCCGTCCCCATCTGGTCGATCCAGAAGCTGTGGTCCTCCGTGACGCGCAAGTTGTCCTTCGCCGCGGCCAGCAACTCCTCGAATCGCTTCAGCTTGGCGGCATCACCTGCCAGCTTTGAGCGCGCTTTTTTGACCAGCGCCTCGCGGCGGCTTGTGGCCTGCTCCAGCGTCAACTCCGGGCTGCTGAACTCGTTCAGGCCCAGATAGCCCTGAAGCGTGTTCAGCGGGATCGAAGGCTCTTCGCGCCAGGTGGCATCGGCGATCTCGTAGATACCGTCGCTCCGCCAGCCGTACTCCTGCAAGAAAGCATTGAACGTAGCCAGGAATTCGCGCCCTGTGCTGACGCGCTCCAGCGCCCTCATGATCTCGTGCGGGTTCCCGCTTTCGAAGATGCTGCGCAATACGGGCTGCCTCTGAATCTCGCGGCTCAGCCGCCACAGCCCCTTACTCGTCTCGACCGACTTCGTCTCGACGCCCTGCATCAGGTTCCACGCCTCGTTCTCGTCCTCGGGCTGGACCTCAGCGTTGTAGAACTCGACCAGCGCCGTAGCGGGCACCAGGCTGAGGTTGATCCAGCCGTGGATGTTCCAGTAATAGACCAGGTTCTGCAGCTGCTCCTCCAGCGCTTCGAGCAGCTGCTGGTTCGACATCGACCCGTAATCCGCCGTACGCGCCTTCTCCAGCAGCGGCGGCAGCGTCGGCTCCCACTCGTTTATCCAGCGCTCACCAATTTGGGCGGCGAGCCGGTCCAGCTCCGCGACGTAGCGACCGATGTCCGCGTTGTCTTCGCGCCTGAAACCTTCCTCCGGCGCGAAGGTGGCGTAGAAGTAGTAATTGACCAGCCTGCACTTCAGCGCCAGCCGCGACCCGAAGTCATGCTGAGCTTTCGTGAAGCCCTCACTCATCGACATGACGATTGCGTCGAAGGCAAGCGGAGTCAGCGGACGGGGAGCGTGGATCTTGTCCCAGTCCCAGGCGCCCTCAATCTGCTCCGGCGTAGGAAACTCCGCGTACTCTGCCATCACGAAAACGACCTCCTGCGACTGGCGGCGCATGCATCTGTCGGTTACTGGCGAGGTGTGGTCGAAGTTAACAACCCCGGCTTCGCGTTGGCAAGCTGCTGAGGCCTCACTCGACTGCTCGACACTTTCGTCAGTTTAGTTATTATGCGTCTGGCATATTGCGCTAGCGAGGGGCTCATGAAACGTATCGTGGTTTGCTGCGACGGGACCTGGAACAACCCCCGTAAACCGAAGCAGACCAACGTGAGCAAGCTCAGGGACGCCATCCTCCAGCGCCACGCGGCTGACGGTACGGCCGCGCAATTGGTCCGTTACGTGAGTGGCGTCGGCTCCAGCGGCTCGCTTTGGGATCGGCTGCGCGGTGTCGCCATTGGCTACGGACTCGACACCAACGTCCAGGCGGCCTACCAGCACATCGCCCGCGACTACCGGCCTGGCGATGATATCTACCTCTTCGGCTTCAGCCGCGGCGCGTACACGGCCCGCAGCACCCTGGGCATGGTCCGCAAGTGCGGCATCGTTAAGGACACCTCTGACTCCGCGGTGCGCCGCGCCTGGGAGCACTATCGCAACGACATTCACCCCGAGGATGACGTCGCGAAGGACTGGCGCCGTGAAAACGCCCTGATCGTTAGCGGACCCGGCGACTACGTCCCGATCGCGAAGTTCATCGGCGTCTGGGACACCGTCGGCTCGCTCGGCGTGCCGATCAAACGGCTGCGCCAGCAGTTCAACTTTCACGACGTCACCTTGACCAGTCTCGTCGACAACGCCTTTCACGCCCTCGCCATCGACGAGCGGCGAAAGGACTATGAACCAACCCTCTGGGCGCGCAGCAAGACGCCTCGTAAGGACCAGCAGCTGGAGCAGCGCTGGTTTGGCGGCGCCCACAGCGACGTTGGCGGCGGCGCCGCACGCGAAGGCCAAGACGCCCAATCCGACTATTGTCTCGAATGGATGCTTGGCAAAGCCGTCGAAACCGGCCTGGAAGTCGACCGATCTCGGATCGCCTGGAACCGTGTCCAGCCCGGCGAATTCCCCAAACTCCACCTCGACCCCGGCATTCTGTTCAGGATCGTGGAATGGCTACGCGGTTCTTTGCTGAGGCCGATCGGTAAGGGCGTCCCGGAAGGAAAGGAGGGCCACGGCCGCCCCTCCTTCGAAACCGTGGATGACGAGGCCCGCCGCCGCCTCACGGACGACCCCGCTTACAGGCCAACGAATCTCATGGTCTGGGAGCTCGAGCAGGTCTGACGCTATCCTGCTGCAATGACAAGTCCAAGGCTCGTACCAGAGCTCGTCTGCTCCGATCTCCAGCGCAGCCTCGCGTTTTACACCGGCGTCCTCGGCTTCATGATCGCGTTTCGGCGCGAAGAAGAGAGCTTTGCCTACCTCGAACGCGAGGGCGCCGAGCTCATGCTGCAAGGGCCCACGGAACGTCTATTCCTGGCGGGTGAGCTGCAACCGCCCTACGGACGCGGCATCAACCTCCAGATCGAGGCTTCCGATGTGGACCAGCTGCACCAGTCCGTCATGGCCGCGGGCGCGCCGGTCTACCTGCCGATGGAAGAGAAATGGTACCGCCGCGACCAGATGCTATTGGGCAACCGCCAGTTCATCGTGCAGGACCCGGACGGCTACCTGCTGCGTTTCTTCCGCAACCTCGGCTCGCGTCCCGCCTGATCCGACGCCGCATCGGTCTCATTCGCGAGATGGGCGCGGAGGTCACCCAGGTGCGAATCAGCGTGCCCGAAGGCGCCTGACACGCCCACGAGCATGCTCCCCAGCCGCACGCCCAGGCTCCGCCGGAAACGCGGCGTCGGCGGCGCGTCCCAGGCCGTATCGGAAATCGACCCGATGCGCTCGCGCAGCCGCCGGCTCACCGCCTCGAAATCGCTGCGTATCTGCTCGTAGGGTTGATCCGCCTTGGCACGCACCGCCGCGAGGTTCACGTCATCCAGGCCGTCGCGGCGCAGCGCCCGGTCAATCGGCGCCGTCATGCCGGCGCTCCAGGCGTCCAGCGCCGACAGCGCGTACTCCTCCCAGCTCGTCAGGTGCCCCAAGAGGTCCCTCACCGACCACTCGCCGCCACCCAGACCTGGCCGCAGCGCGGCTGTCTCGGCAAGGCTCGCGACCAGCTGAGCCACGTCGTCATGGCCTCTCTTCAGGACGTCAACCGCTTCCGCTGGACGAAGCTGCTTTGTCATCATCACAATCCGATCTGGTCCACGATCTCCCGCGACACCAGCGCGCGACGTCCCGGCGCGCGGATCGCATCCGCCGTCTCGCCGATCGAACCCGGCAGGTCGTCGGTCGACTCCAGGCTGCGGCCGCACACCCCGATGTCGCAGCCGTCCTGCGCCGGCCGCAGCGCTATCGCCTTGCCGAGCGCGAGCTGCCCGTGAAGATCGCGACCTTGCCTTCCAGAGGTAGCGCCACGTCGGGCTCCATCTAGTCGATTCGGGTGAAAGAGGGGGCGTTCGGTATTATTCCACACGGATGAGTGAACTCGAATCGATCTACGAGCTCGTCGGCGGCCATGATACGTTCGTCCGCCTCTGCGATTCCTTCTACGCAAGGGTCGAGACCGATCCCGTGCTGCGCCCGCTCTACCCTGACGGATCGCTGGACGAACCGAAGGAGCACCTGGCGCTTTTTCTGTCGCAGTTCTTTGGCGGGCCGGATACCTATTCCCAGCGCCGCGGCCACCCGCGCCTGAGGGCCCGCCACCTGCCCTTCGCCATCGGGCGCAAGGAACGCGACGTCTGGGTCACGCACATGCTCGCCGCGCTTGACGAATCAGGCATAACCGAGCCGGCTTACTCTCAGATCAAGGAGTACTTTGAGGAAGCTGCGACTTTCATGATCAACCAGCTCGAATAGCCCTAAACCTTTTGCGTTGAACGGTCGATAGCTTCTGGAGCTGAGCTGGGAGAAAGAGACCGGCTCAGTCCCGCGGGGAGGACGCTCGGCTCGTCCTCCTCTTTCTATCCGACGCGTTAACCACCCGCGCCATCGTCTCCGGAGCGCTGGCTCCAGCGCCTCGACCAGCCCTCGATGCGAGAGAGGGCTAGCGTGAAGGTCGAGGCCACGAGCACAAGACTCGCTACGCCTGCCCGCCTGCATCCCTCGGCGGGTTCCCCACCCGCTCCATCATCTCCCGCATCGCCTCGATCGGCTGCGCTCCCACCATCCCCATCCGCTGGTTGAACACGAACGTTGGGATCGCCGTCACCCCGATCTGCCGCGACCACGCGATGCCCTCGTCCACCTCCGCCTCGAGACGGCGGTCGTTCAGCGCCTCTTGCAGCGACTTCCCGTCGAGGCCGCACTCATCCGCCAGCCGCGCCAGGACGTCAACGTCGCCGATGTTCGCCAGCTCTTCGAAGTACGCCTTGAATAGCCGCTTGTGGTACGCCCAGCCCAATTCGTGCGTCCCAGACTGGAACGCGAACTCGCCCGCCTCCAGCGCCAGGTGCGAGTACGAGCTGATCTCGCGGCCGCGTGTGAACTTGATCCCCAGCGCTTCGCCGCGCTGCTCCTGCGGCGTCGGCGGAGCGTCCGGCGCTACGAACCGGCGCGCCGGCATGCCCTCCGGTGGCGTTTCCGGTCTCAGGAGGAAGGGTGCGAAGTGGACGTCGAAGTCGTACTCCTGCTGCAGCCGTTCGACCTCCACGAGGCCGATGTAGCACCAGGGTCAGACGAAGTCTGAGACAATGATGATCGAGGCGCGCTCCGCCTCCTCGACCTCGGTTTCGTTTTCACTCATGCCCCGAGTATAAGCCGCCAGGCTAAATCGCAAACATGATCGCCGCCACCAGGCGTCGAAGCGACCGATACCGCCTGGCTACACCCACGGCCTCATGCGCCTCACGCTTGACGTTGACGCGTCTGCCTCTGGCCTTGCGCCGCACGCCCTGGTTCCTCCTTCCGCCGCGACCCTAACCCGGTCAGGCCGTAGACTGAGAAACCGTGTACGACTACAACCGGCGGCCCGCCAACTACGGGCCCCTTATCCTCGGCGTCCTGCTCGTCTTCTTCGTCGTCGCAATCGCTCAGATGCTGCGCGGCGCTCCCGACCCTGAGTTCACCATCACGTTCCCGGCTACCTCACCCCTTGGTCAGCCTCGACAACCCCTGCTCCCGGAAGGTGGCGCCTCCATAGTCGCTGTCACCGGCCTCGGCGTCCTCGGCAGCGCCGGCTCTGCCGAGCCACGGCCCATCGCCAGCATCACGAAGATGATGACCGCCCACGTCATCCTCAAGGACCACCCGTTAAACCCCGGTGAAACCGGCCCGGTCATCGAGCTGACCGCCGCGGACGAGGAACGCTGGCTGGAAATGGTGGCCCAGGACCAGTCGTCGCTACCGGTCTACGCGGGGCAGCGCCTGACCCAGCTGCAGCTACTGCAGGGCCTGCTCATCCCCTCCGCCAACAACTACGCCGAAATCCTCGCCGCCTGGGACGCCGGTTCCGTCGCTGCCTTCGTCGACAAGATGAACGCCGAGGCCGCTTCGCTCGGCATGGACGACACGACCTACGCGGACACCTCCGGCTTCTCCTCGGCGACCGTCAGCACCCCCGCCGACCAGCTCATCCTCGCGCGCACGGCGATGCGAGACCCGGTCTTCGCTGCCATCGTGCGGCAGGAAGAGATCGCCATCCCTGCCGTCGGTACCGTCCCCTCCGTGAATCTGCTGCTCGGCGTCGACGGGGTCGTCGGCATCAAGACCGGCTTCACAGAGGAGGCCGGTGGCAACTTCGCTTTCGCGGCGATTCGCGATGTCGCCGGCCAGCAGGTCGACGTCTACGGCATCATCCTCGGCCAGGGTGACGGCATCGATGGCTTCGAATCGAGACAGGCCGCGTTCGCCGCCACGCAGACCGCCATTCGAGACCTGGAGAACGGCCTCGAGTTCCGGCTTGTCCTCTCCAACCGTCAGCCCATGGCCACCGTCACCACCGACTGGGGCGACGAAGTCGACCTCGTCATCACCGAGGACGTCATGCTGCTGACCTGGCCCGGCGTCACCATGCAGACCACCGTGGAGGTTGAGGACATCTCGCCCGGCAAGTCGGCCGGCGAGCAGGTCGGCTGGGTCAACGTCATCATCGGCGAGCAGGGCCGGCGTCTGCCCCTCGTGCTCGCAACAGACCTCGACGGCCCCGGCATCTTCTGGCGCCTCACCCGCTTCTAACCCCGGACTGACACGCCTGCACCACACCTCAGTCTCCCAGGACAAAGGCCGAAGCATTTACCAAACGTTTGCACTGCGCCATTGTGCCCGCCCGCGGCGTCTCGAATACTTGAATCGTCTAGCGACGATGATCCCTCGATCCGAAACGGCGGCGCCATGAGCCAGATAAGCGTCCTCTTCCTCTGCACCGGCAACTCGGCACGCAGCATCATCGCCGAGGCCCTCTTGCGCAACCTCAGCGGCGCCGACTTCGACGTCTACAGCGCCGGCACCCATCCCAAGGGGATCAACCCGTTCACGGAGAGGGTCCTGCAGCAGGCCGGCCTGGGCTCAGCCGAGTTCCGCTCCAAGAGCATGAACGAGTACCTCGACCGCACCTTCGACTACGTGATCACCGTCTGCGACAACGCCGCCGAGGAATGTCCCGTCTTCCCCGGTGACCCGCGGCGCATTCACTGGAGCTTCAGCGACCCCGCCGCCGCCGAAGGCACGGCCGTCGTCAAGCTCGCTGCCTTCCAGCAGACCCTGCGCGAGATGCGCCAGCGCCTCGAGGCCTTCGTCCCGGTCGCCCAGCGCACCGTCGCCCGCACCTGAACCCCGCAGCGCTCCACCCGCACCCAAGAATACGCCGCCCATGGCAACGAGCGCTCACAAGACGGCGCCGAGCCGGAGTTCAGATTCGCCGGCGAGCAGAGCGATCCGAATGGCCTGGACTTCCTACGAGCCCGTCTCCAGTTGTGACACGATGTCCTCATAGTATGTGCACTAGTGGAATCGTTCGTCAGGCGGCACTCACTCCCTGCTCGCGGCAACGGCTGCTGGCTGCTGACCGGTCGTGACGACGGTGGCGACGGCTGTCGTGAGTCCAACGGTTGTAGCGGCGCTGAGGGAAATGGCGACCGCCAACTCCCACGGCAAGACCACCACGACCTCTCCGACGATTGCTGAGACCGCAACGGTGGCCCCGGCGATTGACCCGCCGGCGGCGGCCAGGCCCAGGAGAGTACCGACAAGTACAACTGTAAATGCCTCGAGAAGGGTCATCTGGACGACCTGCAACCGGGTCAAGCCGGTCAGTCGGGCAACTCCAAACTCAGTTCGTCGCGTGGCGGTAGAGATTATGACCGCGTTGACTGTCGCGAGGAACATGTATGCGGAGACGAGTCCCAGGACTGCAAACGTGAATTTCGCCACGACCTCTTCCAGGGCGTCGTTCTTCTGAGCAACCCATTCTTGAAGTTGCGCGACAGATGCGGTCGGCGACACAGCGCGAATTTGATCGACCAGCGACTCCCACGTCGCTCTTGGCGCGGCCTGGATGATATATCGTCGGTCATATGGCCGGTCCGGGAGTGTCTCCAAGGGTAAAAGGACCCTGGGACCGCTAAGTGTGTAAGGGAATATAGCGACCACGCGCAGTTGTTGCTGCACATCACCAATTCCGACGGCCACGCTATCTCCTACGTGTACGTGGAGCCCCGAAGCGAAGCTTTGCGTCAATGCGACCGTTTCGCCGTGCAGGAGGCTGAGGTCCCCTGAGATTATTGTCATGTTATGGGTCTGTTGGAAGCTGCTTTGGTTGATCGCGAGCCCGTCGCCTTCGTAGTGATTGGTCGTGCCCTCAGCGTCTAACGAGACGTCTAGCTGCACCTCTTCGGAAACGGCGCGAACTTTTGAGAGTGACTCGAGTTCCGCGGTTAGCGATTCCGGTGAGGTAACGATAAAGTCGCCCGAAGTTGATCGGAGCGTCTCTTGCCGGGATCCGGCGTTGACAACGCCGATGGTTCCGGCGAAGCCCGTGACGAGGCCAACCAGAACTACGACTGGCGCGGCCGTCGACGCTGCACGCCGTACACCAGCCCGGACATTGGCCTGGCTCAATTCACTGATTGGGCTGTGTCGCAGAAGAGGCGCCACAGCCTTGAAGGCGAGCGAAGCAACGACAGGGACGAGCAATGGCGAGAGAGCGGCAAGTGCGACGATCATTACAAGGAGCCCCGGCAGCGAAGTTTCGAGCGGGTCACCCCTTGTAACGGCTGTGGATATGAAAAGAGCGACCGCCCCCACGAACGAAATCGTTCCAGTAACCCAACGACCTCGAGACATGACTATGTCGGTCGGGCTCTCATCCCGTACCGCTTGAAGCGGCGGGACGCTGGCGGCCCTGCTGGATGCGGCCCTTGAAGCGATTACAGCAACACCAGTTCCGGTGGCCAAAGATACCGCAACGATCCACGGTCGCCAGGAGACGTCCAGACCTTCCGGGAGGAAGTTCATTTTGGTGAGCATCCAGACTTCGCTTCGCAGGAGCGGAAATCCGATGAGGATGCCCAAGATGGTTCCGACGCTGCCCAAAAGCAAGGCCTCTCCTAGCAGCAGCGTACGCACCTGGCCTGGACTGGCACCGACGAGACGCAGCAATCCGAAGTCACGATGTCGCTCAGCAACAGCGAAGGAGAACGTGGAAGAGATCACGAAGAAGGCCACGAATCCAGAGATTCCAACAGTCATGCCGAGTGTCATCATGGCGACGTCCAGGCCTTCACGCAGAGCGGTTTCGTCTGCGGTGGCGAGGCCAACCGGAATCGGCTCGGTTGCGGCAGCGATTAGCGCTAGGAGGGACGCCTGAACCAGTGCTACGCCGAGGGCAACAATGATTGTTGCTCCAACGAACACAGGCCAGCGGTCGCGAAATGTGCTCAAAGAAGAGGTCAGCACTTTGGCTATCCTTCCAGGCGCGCCAGGCGGTCCGCGATTTCGAGCGCGGATGCGCCGGTCATTTGATCAGCAATCCGTCCATCGGACACAAAGAGAACTTGGTCTGAGTACGCCGCTGCTATCGGATCGTGGGTGACCATGACGATGGTTTGTCCGCTGTCGACTAAGGCACGCATCAGTCCGAGCACTGTACGGGCCGCTTTGGAGTCCAAGGCTCCAGTTGGCTCATCAGCTAGCAGGACCTTTGGTTTGGCGATCAACGCGCGGGCGATGGCGACGCGTTGTTGCTGACCGCCTGAGAGTTCCCGGGGTCTGTGATGGATTCGCTCACCTAGTCCAACTTCGGCGAGGGCCGCTTGAACGTCTCGGCGTGTCGGCCGGCGTCCAGCTAACCTCGACGGCATGGCAACGTTCTGTTCTGCAGACAGCGATCCGATGAGGTTGAAGTTTTGGAAGATGAACCCAACATCCGATCGTCGGAGTGAAGTGAGTTGGGATTCGGAAGCGTCAGTAATGTCCTGGCCGGCAACCAGGACTTGCCCGGTCGTGACACGTTCGAGGCCGCCGACGATATTCAGCAATGTGGACTTACCCGAACCTGAAGGGCCCATCACGGCGGTCCACGACTTAGCGGGGAAAGCTATCGTCACATCATCGAGTGCAACGACGCGGATCTCTCTCGCGCCGTATGTTCGAGTCACATGCCGGAGTTCGACGGCGAAGCAAGGGTCAGGATTGGTGTCTGAGTCAGGTCCAGAGAGCGCGTCTCTAAACGGTGCGGTATCGGTGAAAGTATTCATCTTTGTTGAGTTCCTCTCATTGCAGCTCAGTATTAATGAGAGGCAAGGTCACCGAAATCGGCGTTTGGGCGGAGCCGACACTAGTCTCTTAGGCTGAGGCTTGGCCCTCAGTTACGCTGCGGGTCACACGATGACCAAATAGTGGCACTAGGCCAATCCGTGTTCCTTGGCATAGACGGCAGCCTGGGCTCGGTTCTGCAGGTTGGTCTTAATTAAAATGTTACTGACGTGGTTCTGCACCGTGTTGCGGGTGATGAAGAGCTCTTTGGCGATCTCGGGGTTGCTCTTGCCCTGGGCCAGGAGGCGTAGGACCTCGACCTCGCGAGATGAAAGGCCGTCCGGTGACCCGCCAGCGGCCGATGCGGCCGGTTGCGCAGGCGTGGAAGGCAAGTCAGCGAGGAAGGCTTCAATTGCGCGCATGCCCTGCTCCGGGTCCCCAAGCGCTGCCTGACCATCGAGCGAGACCAACTGCCCGTGAGCAAGCTGAGCCACCTTCTGGGTCTCGTCTTGAGGGTAGAAGCTTATGCCAGGGGTGCTCAGGACCAATGCCGGCGTCTTTAGCTGAGGTAGCAAGTCGAGAAGCGAGAAGCGGTTCGCGGCAGCGACCATCAGCAGGAAGTTTCGCTTGTCGTAAGTCTGCTTGAAGAGCTCAAGCATCTCGTCGGCCTCGGCCGGACTCTGCGGGCGATTCGCCACCTCGATAATGGTACGCAAGAAGATGTCCCAGTCCTGGGCAGGAAACGACGTGTACAGCGCGGGCGCTCGGTGAGCACTCAGGGCCCCAACGGCTGCCGATAGGATCACCGCCGAAACCCGGCCGGGATTCTGCACCGCGTATTGCGTCGCGATGCAAGTTGGTAGAAACGCGTGACCGAAGAGGACGAAGCGCTCAAGGCCCAGCCGGTCGACCACAGCCGCAATGTCGCGCTGGTAATGCTCCACGGCGTGCTCTTCCGTGAGGTCTCGGGTCGATCGACCGCTACCACGCGGGTCCAGTTGGACTACGCGGAATCGGGCAGTCAGCGCTTGAAGCCACTCCCGGACGTGAGGCATGCGCCACGCGAGCTCTAAGTTCATCAGGCCCGCGCCGGTGAAGACGAGGGTTGGTCCGTCACCGCTGACACCGTACGCGATGTCGTAGCCATCGCTGGTTTTGGCGTACTGGACAGGCGGCGCGTCCATCGTAGGCGTGATTCTACTGCGATTTGGCTAGAAACGATGAGGCTATAGTGTCAGGCGTCGATTTTGGCGTTTCCTCAGTGATGAGGCGATAGAGTAATCTCCCACTCCCCTACACGCCGATCCTACCGCCGGGCATAATCAAAGCGGCATGCTGAGTGAGGAAGAGAACCAGACCCTGACCCAGGTCGGCCCCGGCACGCCGATGGGCGACCTGCTGCGCCGCTACTGGCACCCCGTCGCCGCCGCCGGCGAGCTCGACGAGCGTCCAACGCGGCCCGTCCGCATCCTCGGCGAAGACCTCGTCGTCTATAAGACCGGCCCCGGCGCCTACGGCCTCATCGAGCGCTTCTGCGCCCACCGCGGCACCGACCTCGCCTACGGCATCGTTGAGGACGCCGCGCTGCGCTGCCCACGACACGGCTGGCTCTACGCCGAAAGCGGCCTCTGCATCGACATGCCCCTCGAAGAAGAAATGCCCGCCGAGCCGATCAAGCTCAACGCCTACCAGGCCCGGGAGAAGGCAGGCATGGTCTGGGCCTACCTTGGGCCGGAGCCCGCGCCGCAGATCCCGGACTGGGAGCCGTTCACGTGGCAGGGCGGCATCGTCCAGGTCGTGCTCTCCGTCCTGCACTGCAACTGGCTGCAATGCCAGGAAAACACGATGGACGGCGTCGACATGGAGCTCTTCGTCGACGCCATGGAGGCAGCCCGGCACGATGGCACGCCTCCACCACTGCCACCGCTCGACTTCAGCTTCGACGAGTTCGAGCACGGCTACGTCGTCCGTCCCGGCGACGGCGAATCGACCGTGACGAAGACCTCGTTGTGGCCCAACGGCCTGTTCAGCGGCGATAACCGCTCCTGCCGCTTCGAGTGGCGCGTCCCGGTGGACGACGAGACGACCCTCGACATCGCCTGGTTCTTCGACCGCGCCGCGCCCGGAACTCCGGAGGGCTTGCAGACGCGCGTACACTTCTGGTACTCGCAAACGCGCGAGGAGGAGACGGGAGAGGCGCTCCGCACCCATCTGCTGAACAAGAAGTTCGCCATCTGGCTCAACCAGGAGCCCATCCTGGACCGCACGAAGGAGCACCTCACGGAGGGCGATGCAGGCGTGATCATGCTGCGCAACAAGCTATTCGGCCAGATATCGCTGCTCCAGGACGGCGGCGAGCCCAAGGCGCTGATCTACGACCTGGCCCAAAACCAGAAGCTGCGCCTGCCCGATACGGCGCCGCTCTTCGCCGCCGCCCCGCCTGAAGACGAGGCCGCGTTCCCTTACCTTGCCGGCCAGCCCGAAGACGCCGCCGAGGCCTATCGCCGAGTCATCGAGAGCTGGCGCGAAAGCGAGCCGGGGTCGCCGTGAACCTCCGCCAGCGCCGGCGCGAAGCCCTGCTCTTCGCCCTGCGCGGCTTCCGGCTCCTGCGGCAGCACTACCTGACCCTGGTCAGCGCCGCAATCATCACCGGCCTCGGCGTCGTCGCCATGCGCAGCGACGCCTTCAGTAATGCGGGCCGCGCCCCCGAGCTACCGGCTTTCGTACAGAGCCCGCCCGACGGTCGCGACATCGGACTCCAATACGCCCAGAGCATCATTTCGTCTCCTCCGGCCGCGGAGCTGGGCCTACGCTCCATCGTCTACTTCATCTACGAAAGCGACGAGGAGCGCGACATCCTCGAACGAGGTCTAAGTGACCTTTCCAGGGCCCGCTTCAAGCTCGATTCTGGAGGACCGGAAGATACCAACATTTTCGTTCGCGCGGCCACACCGGCGGAGGCAGCAGCCGTCGAGCAAGAGCTCACCCGGGCCGAAGCGCTGGCGAGGGCGCAGGGCTACAGCTTCCAGGTCGTCGACTTGCGCTCGGCAGCGTACAACTGAGCCC
>DASTLN010000099.1:0-3608 GCA_035714925.1 Dehalococcoidia bacterium
CGCTACTGGGTGCTCGAGATGCACGTCGACGGCTTCCGCTTCGACCTCGCGTCGGCGCTCGCCCGCGAGCTGCACGACGTCGACAAGCTCAGCGCCTTCTTCGACATCATCCACCAGGACCCGGTGCTATCTCAGGTCAAATTGATCGCCGAGCCGTGGGACGTCGGAGAGGGCGGCTACCAGGTTGGTAATTTCCCCGTTGGTTGGACGGAATGGAACGGCAAGTATCGCGACACGGTGCGCCGTTTTTGGCGCGGCGACCCCGGTGTCGTCGCCGACCTGGCTTATCGCCTCACGGGCAGCAGTGACCTCTACGCGCCGGGCGGCCGCCGTCCCTATGCCAGCATCAACTTCGTCACGGCGCACGATGGATTCACGATGCGCGATCTGGTCAGCTACAACGAGAAGCACAACGAGGCGAACGGCGAGGCCGGGCGCGACGGATCAGACGACAACATGAGCTGGAACATGGGCGTCGAGGGCGAGACGGATGACGTCGAGGTCCAGGGTCTGCGCCGGCGCCAGATTCGCAACTTCCTGGCAACGCTGATGTTGTCGCAGGGCGTGCCGATGCTGTTGCACGGCGACGAGGTTGGACGCACGCAGCGGGGCAACAACAACGCCTACTGCCAGGACAGCGAGATATCCTGGTTGGACTGGGAGCGCGAGGAGTGGCAGAACGAGCTGCTCAACTGGACGCAGCGTCTGGTCAAGCTGCGCAGCGAGCACGTCTTGCTACGCCGACGAGACTATTTTCAGGGCCGCCCTATCCGTCGTGCCGGGCTCAAGGACATCTACTGGCTGCGGCCGGACGGCGAGGAGATGACAGACGAGAACTGGTTCGACCCGGAGGTGCGCAGCCTCGGTATGCTGCTGCCGGGGCCTGCGGCAGACCTCACGGACGAAGAGGGCCTGCCGTCGCCGGATGACACGCTCCTGCTGCTCGTCAATTCGTCAGCGGATAACGTCAGCTTCACGATGCCGGAGGCCATCGGCCGGCGGTACTGGGAGCTCGCGCTGGATTCGGCCAAGCCCAACGCCAACCCGGGGTCGGAGTCCTACATGCCTGGTGGTGCCTACGAGATGGTTGGGCGCTCGCTGGCGCTGCTGATCAACCCGCGCAACGGCCATCGCAGCGGGCTTTTCTAACGCCTCGGCTACCAGGCGCTAGCGCAGAAGGACCCGCGGCTCAGCGCGAGCCGTGGAAGTAGCGATCCGAGCCGGAATGGGGCAGGGCCACTTTTCCGGCGCCTTCGACGGCAAGGCCGGCGGAAATCCAGCCGTCCGTTCCGCCCGCGAGGCTCACGACGCGCGCGAAGCCGATGGACTTCAGAAAGTGGACCACCCTAAGCGAGCGCACACCACCGGCGCATGCGACCAGGTACTTCTCGTTGCGGTCCAACTCGTCGAGCCGGCTCGCGACGTCGCTCTGCGGCATGGATATCGCGCCAGGAAGGTGGCCCGCGGCAAACTCCGGAGGCTCGCGAACGTCGATGACGGTTGCCGGTTCAGTCGTCAGCCATGAGGCTGCCTCGCTGACTTCCAACAAGTCGACCGATTCGACGACCTTCGGTTCGGCCCAGCTGAGATCGGCCTCGCCTCGATTGGTGGCGAGAATTGCCGTCATGTTGAGGGGCTTTGCCGGAGCCTCTGACATGGCTTCCGTGAAGTCGGGCCGGGTCAGCTGCACCATCGGGTTAAAGCGGCGTTCGAAGCCGATGGTGCTGCTGGGCCGCCCACACATGCCCTTGCCGCACGATCCTTCAAAGTGTGCGGGAAAGACTTCGACATAGTCATCGAGGCCGAGCAACCTCTGTACGCTGTCGTACTGCTGGCTCGCTCCTTCCGTCCCACCGAAGTCAGGCCGGCCCACGTCGCCGACAAACAACGAGTCTCCGGTGATGACGAGGGACACGGACTCGCCTCTGGGGGGATTCGTGACGAGCAGTGAAATGCCCTCAGGCCTGTGTCCCGGGGTGTGCCAGACCTCAAGCTTGAGCTGGCCGAGGGGGATAACCTCGCGGTCCGAGAGCTTCCGAATCGGAAATAGGACGTCCGCAGACTCGTGCATGGCCACTTGCGCCCCTGTCTGCTCGGCCAGAAGGCGCGCGCCGGAGATATGGTCAGCATGAATATGGGTATCTATCGCCAGGACGATATGAAAGTCGCGGCGCCGAGCCAGCTCAACATATTGCGAGACATCTAGCGCGGGATCGACAACGACCGCCTCCTTGGACTCACGGGACGCAATGACGTAAGAGGAGCAGCCCGCATCTTCGTTGAGAATCTGCTTGAAGTACATGTGAGTTCCCTCCGTCCTGCAGAGCGGCTAGCTGGGCTCCGTCTAACGTGTTTCGCCAACGCCCGCGCGGTCCGTCTCCGAATCGCGCGAGCCGAGAATAGCCCGGACTTTGGCGCCACCGAAGGGCGTACCGAGCATTGGCGCCAGCATGCAGATGTCGCCCGCCCCAGCCGCCAACGGGATCAGACCCAGGGCGGCTATGCTCAGGCCCGTCGGTCCTCCAACGCCTACCAGGCCGCCGGCGATCATCGCGACGCCTGCGAAAATCCGGAACCAGCGACCCGCAACCGAGGTCATAAACCTTGCGAACAAGTACATTTAGAGGCCTCCTCTACTAGATCTCCTGAGTAGAGGATGACATCTGTTCCGGTCGCTGTCGGTAACTTAGTCACACACGGGCAGCCGCGGCTAGAGATTGCGGCTCGGCTACCCGGACCGACCCACGCGAAAGGCGGATGAGTCCGCGTGACTGGAAGTCTTCGAGAATTCGGCTGATCACCTCCCGCGAACTGCCGAGTTCGTCGGCGATCTCCTGGTGGGTTATCTGGATCGTCCCGGGATCGCCCGCACGCCGGAGCAGGAGGGACGCTACCCGGGCATCCATTCGGCCGAAGGCGACATCGTCGAGCGTGTCCAGAAGGCTCAGCAGGCGCCTCGACATGGCTTGAAACACAAACTCACGCCAGGCCGGAGAGCGGGCGAGCCAATCGTCGAACGCAGCCGCCGGAATGAAGGCAACTTCGACCTCGTCCTCGACCTGGGCGCAGGCAGGGAAGAGCTTGTTTCCCAGAATCGAATCGGCGGACAGCACGCAGCACTCGCCTCGTTCAAATCGATAGATCGTGATTTCGCGGCCGGTTTCCCCGATTCGATAGACGCGGATCGTGCCAGACAGAACCAGGGGTATGGCCTCGATGCGGTCTCCTTCCGCCATCACGTCTCGACCGGAAGGGAGCCTCGCGAGCGTCGCCTTCTGAAAGAACTCCTGTCTCAGGACCTCTCCGAGCGTTGCGAGGAAAGGGAACGTATCGGAGACTCGCTGCTGGTCACTTGCCTCGATCATTGCTAACTCACGCCTGCGAGTGATGACCCCGTTGGACAGCTCGCGCGGTGGTCACGGGGGTAAGTGATTAGCGCAGCATCAGGGCGACGCGTTCGTCGCTGATCTCGGACGGGATCGGTTCTGACGGGCCGCGGTAGAGGCGGCCGTCGTCCTGCGGGTCCTGGACCCAGGCCAGGCCGGCGTCGACCAGCTGGCGGACGCCCTGGATTATGTGGCGCGGGTCCCAGACGATTGGCAGACCGA
>DASTLN010000100.1:0-2867 GCA_035714925.1 Dehalococcoidia bacterium
GACCGAGGGCGGCAAGCTCGACTTCGAGCGGCTGAAGCTCGCGCTTGGCGAGGCGGTGGACGTGGGCAAGGAGCGCTACGGGATGAACTGGCCAGGCAAGGCCGACTGCTTCAAGGCCATCCAGGCGCCGAGCGTCGGCACCCTGCGCCCTTGCCTGGAAGAGAGCGTCAACTTCGACACCACCGAGAACCTGATCATCGAGGGCGACAACCTCGAGGTGCTCAAGCCCCTGCAGAAGTCGTACCTGGGCAAGGTCAAGATGATCTACATCGACCCGCCCTACAACACCGGCAATGATTTCATCTATCCCGACGACTACGCCGAGAGCCTGCAGACGTACTTGGCGTACACCGGCCAAGTGGACGTTGAGGGCCGCAAGTTCGGCACCAACGCCGACACCGATGGCCGCTTCCATTCCAAGTGGCTCAACATGATGTACCCGCGGCTGTACCTCGCGAGGAATCTGCTGCAGGAAGATGGGGTCGTCTTCGTCTCCTGCGACGACAACGAAGTCGACAACCTACGGAAGCTCTGCAACGAGGTGTTTGGCGAGGAGAATTTCATCGCCACCGTGATTTGGCAAAAGGTCTTTTCGCCCAAAAACACGGCCATGCACTTTTCGGAGGACCACGACTACATCGTCGTCTATGCGCGGCATGCCGGGGTTTGGCGGCCGGAGCTTCTGCCGCGCACCGAAGAAATGGAGGCGCGCTACGAGAACCCTGACAACGATCCCCGTGGGCCTTGGACATCCGGTGACCTGTCTGCGCGCAACTACTACAGCGAGGGTCTCTATGCGATCACTTGTCCGTCGGGCCGGTTCATCGAGGGCCCGCCGGCGGGCAGCTACTGGCGCGTATCAAAGGAGAAGTTTGTGGAGCTTGACCGGGACGGCCGCATTTGGTGGGGCAAGGATGGCAGCGGGACGCCGCGGCTCAAGCGCTTCCTTTCGGAAGTGAAGCAGGGGCGCGTGCCCCAGACCTTCTGGCCGTACGGCGAGGTCGGACACACACAGGACGCGAAGAAGGAGCTGCTGAAGTTCGTGGCCTTTGAACACACGGATAACGTGCTCGATACCGTCAAGCCGACCGACCTCATCCGCCGCATGCTGCATATTGCAACACGATCAGCGGATGGCAATTTGGTCTTGGATTTCTTCGCTGGCAGTGGCTCGACTGGGCACGCAGTGGTCGCTCAGAACCGCGAAGACGGCGGCAACCGGAGGTTCGTCCTGGTGCAGCTCCCGGAGCCATTGCCTAGGCCAGAAGCCCGACTGCGGACAATTGCTGACATCTGCAAGGAGCGTGTCCGCCGTGTGATCAAAGAACTGAACGGGAAGGATGAGGGAGAGCTCGACCTCGGCGGTGGGAAGAAGCAGGATCGGGGCTTCCGCGTCTTCAAGCTGGCTGAGTCGAACTTCAAGCCGTGGGATGCCGAGGGACCCAAGGATGCGGAGGCGCTCGAGAGCCAGCTCGAGTTGCACGTGGACCACATCCGCGAGGACCGCACGGCCGACGACCTGCTCTACGAGATCCTGCTCAAGAGCGGCTTCCCGCTCACTACGGCGGTCGAGACGCTAACGCTTCCCCTCACCCCGGCCCTCTCCCAGGGGGAGAGGGGGAAGATCGTCTACAGCGTGGCGGGCGGGGCACTTTTTGTCTGCCTGGAGCGAGAGCTGACGCTGGAACTGATCCGAGCCATGGCGGAGAAGAAGCCCGAGCGCGTCGTTTGCCTCGACGAGGGCTTCGCTGGCAACGACCAGCTCAAGGCCAATGCCGTCCAGATCTTCAAGACCAAGGGTGTCACCAGCTTCAAGACCGTGTGATGGCGGAGACGGCACGCACGCTTCGCTTGTTCGCTGGCCGGGACCGGGCGATTCATCCGACGGCTGCGTGGTACTTGTCGGATCTTGGAGAGTATCGCGGCAAGCAGGAGCTCTACACGCGGCAATCGCCTCAACGATTGAAGGTCTTCCTCGAGCACGCCCTCATCGAGAGCGCGGTGTCATCAAATCGGATCGAGGGGGTCTCGGTCGAGCCCTCTCGGGTCCGGGCGGTGCTGGTCGCTCCGAAGCCTCTCTTTCGCGATCGTGACGAGGAGGAGGTGAGAGGTTATCGCGATGCTCTGGCCTGGATCCAACGCGAAGCGGCAACGATTCCACTCAACAAAAAGACAATCAGACGGCTGCACGAGATGGCACGCGGCCGGATCTGGGATGCGGGCAAGTACAAAGCGAAGAACGGAGACATTGTGGAACGCTCCGCGGATGGGGGAGAGCGGATTCGTTTTCGACCCGTTTCCGCGGACGAGACGGCTGCCGCCATGGACGCCCTGGTCAAGGACTGGCACCGCTGCCTAGAAGAGCGCTGGATGCCGCCGCCGGTCGCGATCGCCGCGTTCAACCTGGACTTTCTCTGCATCCATCCATTCCGCGACGGGAACGGCCGCGTGTCGAGGCTCCTATGGCTGCTTCAGAGCTACCACCTGGGCTATGAGGTCGGACGGTACATCAGCGTCGAGCGTCTCGTGGAGGAGAGCAAGGACCGGTATTACGAGACCCTGGAACAAAGCTCCCGAGGTTGGCATGAAGCGAAGCACGATCCGTGGCCGTACATCAACTACGTGCTCTTCATCATGCGCTCCGCATACAAGGAGTTTGCCGAGCGAGTCGGAATGGTCCGGGCGCCCCGCGGAACGAAACGGGAGCAAGTGCTCGGCGCCATCGCAAGATTCACGAGCGAGTTCACCATCGGCAACCTGGAGCGGGACTGCCCCGGCGTAAGCGGCGACATGATCCGGAGGGTCCTGCGCGAGCAAAAAGTGGCCGGCGCGGTGACCTGCCAAGGGCATGGACCGGGCGCCCGTTG
>DASTLN010000101.1:0-8530 GCA_035714925.1 Dehalococcoidia bacterium
CGGCGCCATCCTCACCATGCGTCAGACCGACCTCAAGCGCCTGATCGCCTACTCCAGCGTCAGTCACATGGGCTACGTGCTGCTCGGGGTCGCGGCGCTCGGCGAGGTCGGGCTCACCGGAGCGTCTCTCCAGATGTTCACGCACGGCACGATCACGGCCCTCCTCTTCGTCATGGTGGGCCTGATCTACGACCGCTCCCACACGCGTCAGATTTCCGACATGTCCGGCCTCGCCCACGTCATGCCGATCGCGGCGACGGTGTTCGTCGTCGCCGGCTTGGCGTCCCTCGGCCTGCCGACGATGTCGGGTTTCGTCGCCGAAGTGCTCGTCTTCCTGGGCAGCGTCGAGGCGTTCGAGGCGCCGACTATCATCGCCGTCATCGGCATCCTGCTCTCCGCGGGCTACATCCTCTGGACGGTCGAGCGCGTCTTCTTCGGACCGCGCGACGAGAAATGGGACCACCTACCGGACACCACGGCGTGGTGGGAGCAGGTCAGCATGGCGGCGCTCGTCGGCGTCATCATCGGCGTCGGCGTCTACCCGGCGACGATCGTCGACGTGCTCGAGAGCGGCGTGCGCCGCACGCTGGGGTTGGGTTAGGCGATGGCTGACGACCTCGACCGAATCGGACCCATTCTGGCCATGGCCGCGGTGGCGGCGCTGATCCTGATCTGGGACTTCCTGCCGCGTGGCAAGCCCCTGCCCGCCGCCAGGGGCAAGGCGCTCCTCGTCTTCGCGCTCGTCGGCCCCGCCTTGGCCGCGGCCTGGGCCTTCTCCCTCCTGACACGGGACGAGGCCGGCTATTCCTTCGCGAACTCGGTCGTCCTCGACGACTTCAGCCTCTACTTCTGGTTCCTCTTCTGCGGCATCGCGGCGGCGATCATCCTCGCCTCGCAGGAGTACGCCAAGCGCTTCGGCGAGTACGAGGCCGAGTTCTACGCCCTCGTCCTCTTCGCCACCTCGGCGATGCTCCTGCTCGCCGCCAGCCGCGACCTCATCCTCATCTTCGTCGCGCTCGAGACGACGAGCATCGCGCAGTACATCATGGCCTCGCTGCAGCGCGACGAGCGCTCGACCGAAGCGGGCATCAAGTACCTGCTCATGGGCGCCGTGGCCAGCGCCGTCATCCTCTACGGCATGGCGTACCTCTTCGGCCTCACCGGCACCACGCGCCTCCTCGCGCCCGATGGCGAGATCAGCATCGCCAGCGTCATCGCTGAGCGCGGCGACGATATGGGCGCCGGGCTACTGCTCGCCAGCGTCATGCTGATCGCCGGGCTCGGCTTCAAGATGGCCGTGGTGCCGTTTCAGATGTGGGTGCCAGACGTCTACCAGGGCTCCCCTGCGCCGGTCGGCGCCTTCCTCAGCGTGGCCAGCAAGGCGGCGGCGTTCGCGGTTGTCCTGCGCATCTTCTACGAAGGCATGCAGAGCGAGGTCATCTCCGACAGCTGGTCGGAGACCTTCGCCATCGTCGCGGCCGTCTCGATGACCCTCGGCAACTTGCTCGCGATGGTTCAGACCAACATCAAACGCCTCCTGGGCTACAGCTCCATCGCCCAGGCCGGCTACATCCTGGTTGGCTTGGCCGCGATCTCGGCCGCCGACGGCGGCTTCAGCAACAGCGCCAGCAGCGTCCTCTTCTTCATGGGAGCCTACGCGCTCACCAACCTCGCCGCCTTCATCGTCGTGATAGCGATCTCGGCGCGCTCGGGCACCGATGAAATAGCCGACTACGCCGGTTTGGGCCGCCGCGCGCCGTGGCTCGCTGGGGCGCTCGCCTTCGCCCTCGTGTCGCTGACCGGCATCCCGCCGACGGCCGGCTTCGTGGCTAAGATCTACATCTTCAACGCTGCCGTGGAGAGCGACCTGATCTGGCTCGTCGTCATCGCCGTGCTCAACAGCGTCGCGTCAGCGTTCTACTACCTGCGCGTCGCCGGCATCATGTTCACCGGCGAGCCCAGGACCACCGAGTCGGTCCCCACCACCAACGCCCTCAAGCTCGCCCTCATGGTTGCCGTCGCCGGCATCCTCGTCGTCGGCCTCGTCCCCTCGCCCCTCCTCGACGCCGCCCGTGACGCCGCGGCCGTCTTCAGCCAGTAGACTGTCATTCTGAGCGGAGCGATGAATCTGGTGCCGGTATTGTCGGCGTTTGGCCGTAAGAGGCGGACGTCCCCCCTCGCCCGCAGTGACCTCCTATGCGAACCGTCCACGTCCACCTGACCCGCGGCTCCCGCGGCGCCATCACCGCCGCGGAGCTGCGCCGCGTCGCCCGCCGCGTGCTCGCCGCCGAGGAGGTCGCGCCCGCCGTGGAGGTCGAAGTCGTCCTCGCGGACGAAGCGACGGTGCGCGACCTCAACCGCCTCTACCGCGGCCGAGACGAGCCCGCCGACGTGCTCTCCTTCGCCGAAGCGGACGTAGCGGCGACCTTCAGGTCGCCGGAGGACGCCCCGCCGTCCCTGGGCGAGGTTGTCATCTGCCTCCCGGTGGCGCAGTCGCAGGCGTCAGACGCCGGACGCGCCGTCGCCGGCGAGCTCGCGCATCTCCTGACGCACGGCCTGCTCCACCTGCTCGGCTACGACCACGAGGAGGACGAGGCAGGATCGCAGCGCATGAAGGCGCGCGAGGATGAGCTGCTGACGTCACTGGGCTACGCCGGCCAATACGCCCACGGCCACTAGCAGGCCGCGCACGGACGTGGCCCGTGAAAGCTTGTTACCTGTAGCTTGCGGCTTGCGGCTTGCGGCTTGTAGCTTGTAGCTTGCGGCTGGTTGCCTGTTACTTGTTACCTGTTACCCGCTACGCCCGCAGCCTCAAGCTTCGCCTTGATCCGCTCCAGGTCGACCATCAGCCCCTTCTTCGTCTGCTTTGCGATCATCGGCGCCATGAAGCGCGCCATCAACGACGGCTTCGTGACCTCCATCGATTTCGTCACCTTCGTGCCGCCGTCCGCAGCCGCCAGGTCGAAAGCGTGCCGCACGGTGCCGATCGAGCCCTTCGCGTCGAAAGCGAACCGCGCACCGGGTGTGTGCTCCGCCACCGTCTGCGTCTCCCGCTGCGTGCCGAACTGATGCCCCACGCTGCTGAACGTCGTGCCAACCCCGACGCCTCCCTGCGAGGTCTGCGTCACCTCCAGGTCATGCTGCGCCCACTCACCGTGGCGCGGCATGTCGGCCACATACTCGAAAATCCTCTCCGGCGGCGCGTTAATGACGATCTCCCGTGCGAAGCGAGCCAATGTAGACCCTCCTTGAATCAGATTCAGGCGAAAGTGTAAGTGACGCCTTTCATTTAGGGAAGGGTTAACGCCGGATCAGTTGTGGGGGACGAGCAAGCGCCGGCTGTAGGCGGTCGGTAGCGGCACGTTGGGGCGGTGTCTGATGTGTGTCGTCCGGACGTAAAGCAGCTCGAATCCGAGCCGCGTGTAGGAGCGTATCGAGAAGCCGATCGGATTGTCCGTGACGTCGAGGTTGGCGGTGACCCACCCGCAGCCCAGCTCCGCGGCGGCAGCGATACGATGGGAAGCCAGGGCGCGCTGATAGCCGCGATGGCGATGGCCAGGCAAGGTCCATCCCGGGTAGCACAAAGCGATGCCCTGCGACGCGTACATGCTCGCCAGGGCAACCGGCCGGTCTCCATCCAGCGCCATGTAGTGGTGCCAGAACGGCGTTCCCAGGTTGCCCGCCATGACTTCCGCCCAGTCACTTTGCATCCCGCCGCTGCGATAGAGATTCAGAACGACTTCGTGGTCCTCGTCCTTTGCCTCGACCACGCGCTCTCGAGAGTCCACTTCCGGGGGGTTGAGCGTGCTGCGGTAGAGCTTCGCTTCCTTCATCGCAGGCTCGAAGCCGCGCTCCTTGAGCAGGCGTGGCAGCGTCGAAGGACGGGCCGTCGGCGCCATCGGCACGAAGATCGACTCGGCGTTCCGGGTGTCGTAGAGATCGAGGATGCGGTCAAGCAGCTCCGCCTGCACCGGCCGCTCGAGGCCGACGCCGAGGACGCGATTTGCCAGCGGGTAGGTGGAGTCGGAAAACAGGGCTGTGGCTGCGAGGACTCCGCGCTTGTCGAACAAAGGCTCCACGGCCGTCACAGCCGCCAACGACGACCAGGCCCTTGCCTCAATCGCCTCGGCCGCGCCGGCGAACTCCGGGTGGCGGGGGCTAATTTCCATAACTTTGGATAATATTGAGCACGTCTACACGTCTAGTCAATGTGTGTTACCTATCGATACGCCCTGTTCTCTTGATATGAGCAAAGCCGTCGAACCCTTAATCCATCGATGGATCGGGGGCATTGTATATCGTCACAGACGCACTGGCTAGGGCCCGTCGGGGATGCGGGCACCGCTCTGCCCGTCTACAATCTTCCGTGATGTAATCGGCACTGATGTAAGTTCCCGCGAGGTAGGTATGCTGAGCGACTCCGAGAACAAGCTGCTGATGCAGGTAGGCCCCGGCACGCCGATGGGCGACCTGCTGCGCTACTACTGGATGCCCATCGCCGCCGTCGCGGAGCTGGAAGACAACCCGACCAAGCCGGTGCGTCTGCTGGGCGAGGACCTGACCCTGTATCGCGACAACAGCGGTACCCTCGGCCTCATCGACCGCCACTGCCCCCACCGCCGCGCCGACACGAGCTACGGCATGGTCGAAGACTGCGGTCTGCGCTGCAACTACCACGGCTGGCTCTTCGACGAGACCGGCAAGTGCCTCGACCAGCCCTACGAAGAGATGGCGCACCCGGACGCGAACTACAAAGACCGCATCAGCATCAAGTCCTACCCGGTCGAGGCCAAAGCGGGTCTGATCTGGGCCTACCTGGGCCCCCAGCCAGCGCCGCTCTGCCCCACCTGGGAGCCTTTTACGTGGGAGAACGGCTTCGTCCAGGTCGTCTTCTCCGAGGTACCGTGCAACTGGCTGCAGTGCCAGGAAAACAGCATCGACCCGGTGCACTTCGAATGGCTGCACGCCAACTGGGGCCTGGCCCTGAAAGGCGCCCGCGAAGGCAAGCAGATACCCACCCACCTCAGGATCGGCTTCGACGAGTTCGACTACGGCTTCGTCTACCGTCGCGTCATGGAGGGAGGGTCCGAGGAAGACGAGCTGTGGAGCGTCGGCCGCACCTGCCTCTGGCCCAACTGCCTCTTCACCGGCGACCACTTCGAGTGGCGCGTCCCCATCGACGACGACAACACCCTGAGCGTCGGCTGGTTCTACAACGGCGTGCCGGACGACCGCCGTCCCTTCAAGCAGGAACGCATCCCGTACTGGTACTCGCCGGTCAAGGACGAAGCGACCGGGCGCTGGATCACCAGCCACGTCATGAACCAGGACTTCGTCGCCTGGGTCGGCCAGGCCACAGTCGCCGACCGCACCCAGGAGCACCTCGGCGAGAGCGACCGCGGCGTCATCATGATGCGCCGCCGCCTCATGGACGACGTCAAGCTGATCGCCGACGGCGGCGAGCCCAAGGCCCTGGTCCGCGACGAAGCGCTGAATCGATGCGTCCCGCTGCCCATTATCGGCCGTGATAACTTCATCGATGGCACGCCGCCCGGCGTCACGCTCGCCCGCGAGCAGGCGATCGATCAGGACGGCGGCTTCCTCTTCCTCTCCGGCCAGCCGCCCGAAGTCACGCGCGCCTACCGCGAAGCCATGGGCCTCCCCGTCGATGCCTAGCGCGCTAAAATAGCACTATGAAGTCATACATCTTCAGGGTTGAGCTAGAGCAGGAGGATGGCGTCTGGAGTGCTGTCGTGCCTGCTCTGCCGGGATGCGCCGCTGATGCTGGATCGCCCGACGAGGCGCTTGAGGCGATTCAAGAGGCTGCCCAGGCCTATGTCGAAGTACTAATTGAGGACGGCAGACCGATCCCGCTGGAGGCGGTGAACTCAGGCGCTGAGGGCGCCGCTGTTGCGGTGGTTGCCTGATCCCACGACAAGATCGGTCGCGGATGTTCTACAAAGGTGGTCTTCCTCAGAGAGGATGAAGCCGGAAGGCGAAATTCATGGCTTCCGGGCCCAACCTTGTTCACCTTCTCCGTAACACCTCGGTTCGTGACCTGGAACGTGCGTTGTTGCGCGATGGATTCCAACTGCGTCGCCAGACTCGTACCGGTGGCCGCTTCTATGCGCACGTGGACGGGCGTGCGACCGTCATCCACCCTCATCATGGCTCGGACAGGCTGACTCGCAAGACCCTTGCGAGCGTCCTCGCCGGCACGCTCTGGACCGAAGATGACGCGCGTCGTCTCGGGTTGCTCTCGTAGCGTCTCGTCTGTGCCAGAATAGGCCCCATGTCGGACATCAACTGGGACGACGTCAGGGCGGAGGCGGTGCACCTCCTGCAGCGCTACATCCGCGTCGACACCACGAACCCCCCCGGTAACGAGGAGCGCGCCGCCGACTTCCTCGCTGACCTGCTCGCCGCTGAGGGCATCGAGTCCCGCAAGCTGATCTCCGCCCCGGGGCGCGCCAACCTCGTCGCCGACCTCGAAGCCGATGGCAACGAAAAGCCTCTGATCCTGCTCAATCACACGGATGTCGTCCCGGTAGAGGCCGAGCAGTGGAGCATCGACCCCTTCGCGGGCGAGGTCAAAGACGGCTACGTCTGGGGCCGCGGCGCCCTCGACATGAAGGGCATGGGCGTCCTGGAGCTGATGACGGTGCTGACGTTGAAGCGTCGCGGCGCGCGCCTGCGACGCCCCGTGCGCTTCCTCGCCGTCGCCGACGAAGAGGCCGGCTCCGACTACGGCGTCGAATGGCTCGACCGCGAGCACCCGGACCTCCTCGACGCCGCCTTCGTGATCAACGAGGGCGGCTACGGCGCCGAGGCCTACCTCGGCTCGGAACGCCCCCTGTTCGGCGTCTCGATGGCGGAGAAGAGCCCCCTCTGGCTGACCCTGCGCGCCACCGGCAAGCCCGGCCACGGCTCCGCGCCGCACGAAGACAACGTGCTGGACCGCATGGTGCGCGCCATGCACCGCGTGCAGGCGTGGCAGCGTCCCTTCCTCATGACGCAGCCCGTCGCCGAAGCGCTGCAGGCCGCCTACGCGGAGGGCTACATCGAGTCGGACCCGGCCGCATCGACGCCGGCCCAGATCGCCGAGCGCTATCGCTCCTTGCGCACGCTCCTCAGCAACACGATCAGCGCCACCGGGCTGCAGACCGGCATCAAGCACAACGTCATCCCCGCCACAGCCTCCGCGACCCTCGACTGCCGCCTCGTGCCCGGCTACGCCCACGATCGCTTCATCGGCGAGCTGCGCGAGGTCATCGACGACCCCCGCGTCGAGATCGAAGTCGCCTTCGCCTCTGAGAGCCCCGCGTCGACCTCCGACACCGAGCTTCACGAAGCGATCAAGGCCGTCTGCAACGAAGTCATGCCGGAAGCCGCCCTCCTGCCGCGCGTCACCGCCGGCTTCACCGACTCCCGCGCCTTCCGCCGCCACGGCGTGCCCGCCTACGGCTTCGTCCCCATGCTCCTCGGCCCCGAAGAGCAGGGCGGCATGCACGGCAACAACGAGCGCATCTCGCTCGCCAACCTCCGCCGCGGCGTAGAAGTCATGTACCGAGTCGTAGAACGCCTCTGCGTCGTGTAGCCCTGTAGAAAAACGGACCTTTCTGGTAATCTAACCACATGACCAGAAAAATGACCGTTACCGAGGTCAAGGCGAAGCTGCTGTCTTTGCTCGATCAAGTCGAAGAGGGAGACGAGATCGAGATCACGCGGCATGGCGTCACCGTTGCCCGGCTTGCGCCCGCCAGGGGGCCTCACGCGCTGAGGGGTCGCTTGACCGGAGTAGCCATGACCGCCGGCAAGGAAGACGACCTCTACTCGACCGATGCGCGCTGGGACCTCGCTTGACGACCCTCCTCCTCGACAGTCACGTCCTGCACTGGTGGTCCGCCGAGCCTGAGCGGCTCAGTGCCGTCGCGACGGAGGCCCTGCGCAGCGCCGAAGAGCTCGCCGTGGCCTCGATCACGTGGTTTGAGCTTGCCTGGCTTGCCCGGCACGAGCGCATAACGCTCACCATCCCCCTCCGCTCCTGGCTGGAGCAACTCTCGGACCAGGTTCGAACGGTTGGCAACACGCCGGCCGTCGCCGCAACCGCGGTCTCGCTACCCGCCTCGTTTCCCGGCGATCCAGCGGATCGTCTGATCTACGCCACCGCCATCGAGCACGGATGGCAGCTCGTCACCAGGGACGAGCGATTGCGGAGCCACCCCCATCCGCGCCAAATCGCCCTCTGGTAGCGGCCAGGATTGAACCGTCACGCGCCAGCACCTGCCTGTTTGAGGTGCTTGCAAGAGCGCCCTGGTTTCATTGAAGTGAGCGGCAGCCCATGCGCGGGAGCCCGAGGGCGTCCCCTCGGACCGTAAGCCCTTCGACCCCGCGCCTCGTCGTCGAAGCTGCAGGTTTCAACCTGCAGGGCCCGTCATCTCTCTCAAGGCACCATCGTCCGACCACGCGATCCCCTCTCCTTACCAGGGCCGCCCTTCGCTTGGCGGAAGGGAGAGGGCGAGGATGAGGT
>DASTLN010000102.1:0-2104 GCA_035714925.1 Dehalococcoidia bacterium
TGGTCCAGATGGTGTTGACCAAGGAAGGCATCGGCGCGGCCCGCGTCGATGCGCCCCGAAGCTAATTAATCACCCCGATCCGCCGGCACCGCCGGCCGCTTCCTCGGTGGCGGCCGGCGTGCCGGTGCTCGTTTCATGGACGCCTCGCGCCGGTGTGACGTGGGCGAATAGCTCCGGGATACGCCAGCCGATAGCACCCGTCACGGCTATCGCGGCGACGCCGCCGCTGACAACCGCGAAGGTCGCCGTCGTGGCCGCGGCGACGAAGCCTGACTCCATTGCGCCTAGCTGATTCGAAGCCTGGATGAAGACCTGGCTCACGGAGCTGACCCGGCCGCGCAGCTGGTCCGGCGTCGTCAGCTGGATGATGACGTTGCGCATTACGACGCTGATCTGATCCGCCGCACCGATCAGCATGTACGCCACGATGGAGAGGTAGATACTGCGCGAGAAGCCGAAGACGATGGTCAGGATGCCGAACACGGCCACGGAATAGACGAGCGCACGCCCGGTACGGTAGATCGGCGGCCGCAGCACCAGGACCAGCGACATCAGGAATGCGCCGATATCGAGCGAGGCGATCAAAACGCCGTAGCCAAGCCCACCGACTTTGAGGATGTCGTTGGCGTAGATCGGCAGCAGGCCCTTGGCGCCGCCGAAGACGACGGCAAACATGTCGAGCGACATGGCGCCGAGGATGACCTTGTGGCTCCAGACGTATTGCAGGCCTTCCTTGATGGCGCCGACGCTGACGCCGCGCTTCGTCCCTTCCTCCGGTTGGTTGTAGCGCAGCAGTGCCATGGTCAGGAAGGCGCAGCCGATGGCGCTGCTGTAGGCGATGTATGAGACACCGGGATCCCAGGCGACGAGGACGCCACCGATGAGGCCTCCCGAGACCATGCCGAATTGCTGCAAAGTTGAGCTGATGGTCACGGCGCCGGCGAACGTCTCCCGCTTGACGATGGCGGGTAGCAGGGAGAGACGCGCCGGGTTCTCGAAGGAGGATGCGAAGCCGACAAACAGGACGAGTCCGTACATCAGCTCCGGTGACACCCAGCCGTTCAGTGTCGAAACGGCCAGGACGATGCCGCAGAACAGCGGCACGGTCTGGGCGATCAGGATGATGTTGCGGCGGTTATAGGTATCGGCGACGGCGCCGCCGACCATGGAGATGCCGAGGGCGGGCACGAACCGCGCCAAGCCAAGGATGCCGAGGCTGAGGGCGCTACCGGTTAGCTGATAGACGTGCCAGGCCAGGATCGCCTGCAGCATGGCGTTCGCCACGGAGGACGACATGCGGCTGGAGGTGTAGAGGACGAAGCGGGGCTGCCGCAGCGCTTCGAAGGGGTCGTGCTTGGGTTGAGGCGGTTCGGAGGGAGGCTGGTTCAAGCCGAGTCTCCGCGGGCCGGACGAGGATGATGCAGCGGCCGCGCCGCCGGGGTATCCATACGAATCGTGATCTTACCAGACCGCTGACGTTAACGAGCAGGTCAGAGATTCAGGTCCATCCAGCGGTGCTCGATACCGGCGTCGAGGAAGACGTCGTCGCGGGCGGTGTAGCCGAGGCGCTCGTAGAAGCCGATTGCGTGCAGTTGCGCAGCGAGTGTTATCGATGCCGTTTTCGTCTCGCGGGCGAGGTCGTGCAGGGCCAGCATGACGGTTCGTCCCACGCCGAGACGCCTTTGACCGGCCAAGACGGCGACGCGGCCGATGTGAAGGTGGCCGCCGTCCGGGGCGAGCAGGAGGCGTCCCGTTGCGATGGGTTCGCCTTCGAGCCGGACGAGGACGTGAAGGGCGGTCGTGACCGCAGCGGGGTCAGCGTCGTGCTCGTCGATTTCGAGGTCCTCGGGGACGCGCTGCTCCTCGATGAAGACGCGCCGGCGGACGGCGAGCGCCTGCTGCATCTCGTCGATTGTTGTGACGCGGACGACTTCGAGGTTCACAGGCGATATAATAGAGAGGTAAGGGGACGACAGGATTCGACAGGGAATGCCGGACCCGGATTGCAAGCCGAGGCGCCATCGCCCTCGTTAATCAGGTGGCAAACCATAACTGGCGAAAAACAACTCGCCTACGCTGCCTAACTAGCAGTGTACGTTGACCC
>DASTLN010000103.1:0-9154 GCA_035714925.1 Dehalococcoidia bacterium
AGAGGTCCCGCACGTAGAACAGCTCGGCGCCCAGGATCAACAGCAGCGCGACGCTGGTCGCCGCCAGCGCCGGCGTCAGCGCGAACTCGTCTTCGTCCGCCGCCTCCACGCTGCGCCACAGCGCCAGCGCGCTGACGACGAATGCTGTCGCGTAGAACAGCGTCGTCAGCCAGTTCCAGCCGCGCGCCGATATCGCATCGGCCACCGACCAGCCGTCAAACGTGAGCAGCAGCGCCCAGAGCACGAGCAGGCCCAGCAGCGGCGCCGCGCAGGCCGCAATGCGTCTCGGGCGCCTCGCGTCCGCGTCCATGACGACGCGCAGCACGGGCAACGGCAGCGCGACAGCGATCAGCGGCGCCCAGAACAGCGCGCTGTGCAGCGGTCGCGTCGCGCCGTTCCTGACAGCGGCCAAACCGTCAACCTGCGACCCGAAACCGAGATAGAACGGCGCGTAGAGCACGACCGCAAGCACGCCAAGCGGGGCGACGAACCCCGCCGTGTCACGCAGCGCGGCCTTCAGTTCACGGCCCGCCAGGTTGCGCAGCAGCACCAGCAGCGCGACGAGGAACCCCAGCGTCGGCAGGTCCCACGCGTTGAGGAACCCCAATCCGCCGATGACCACCGCGCTCAGCAACAGCAAAAGCGGCCGTCTGCGCCACGAATCGAAGCTCAGCGGCGTCTCCGAGCGCCAGGATGACAACCCGAGCGCGAACACGGTCAGCACGTAAGGGATCGCCATCACGTGCGGGTGCAGGTCGCCCAGGATGAAGCTGAAGAACGGGAACTCGGTGATCGAGCTCGCCGTAGGGTCGATCCGCGTCGCGCGCCACCACCACCAGAAGCTCGACTGCTCGTCCGGGTACTTGATGCAGGCCACCGGCACCAGGCACGAATCGCTCTCGCGCGCCGAATCCAGGTTCGCGATGTCGAGGCTGTCGACCGCCGAAGCGTTCAGCGCCCCGTTCGCCACGCCGAACTCGACCACGCCCTCCAGGTTGCCCAGCAGCGTCACGAATACAGCCGCTGTGATCCCTACCGCGATCGCCGTTTTTAGCGCCACGCGTCGCAGCAGCAATGCCAGGTCGTAGCCCAACCCGAACGCCGCCGTTGCCGCCAACGCAGCGGTGCTCGCCACGCCCAGGTTGAACGCTACCGAGGTCTTGACCGCGGCCAGGTTGCTCACCATCGCCTGGATCAGGTAGCCGAAGTAGTAGTAGCTGACGTCGAAGCCGGCCAGCCACGGGTCTTCCGGCGGATAGTAGCGGCTGCGGTCCAGCGCGTTGAGGAACATGAAGTCCATCGGCTTCTCGGTACCGGCAATCTCCGGTACGTAGGAGCGGATGTGCGCGCCGATGAACAACGCGAGGAAGAAGACGGCCTCGACCGCGACGATCAGGCCGAGGCGGGACTCAAGGCCGCGGCGAATCTCAGGCCCGCGGCGCCGCCAGATCAAGAAATCGACCGCGACCAGCGCCAGGAGAACCCAGACGATGCTGCCCGGGCGGTTGGGCAGGGCATGCGCCGTCAAGGCCAGCCAGAACAGGTAGCCGGTCAACAGCAGGCCCAGCGGCTTGGCGAAGGCATAACCGGCGCCCGGCAGGCGCTGAAACAGGACGAACGCGATAGGCAGGGCGACGAGCCCAACCGCCTCGATGACCAGCCACCAGGCAAAGGTCTCGGCGATCATCAGGTCTTCGTTGCCGGGCCCGCCATCTCGCTACTCGAACAGGGCTTCGACGAAGGCGCGCGCGTCGAACGGGCTGAGGTCGTCCTGCCCCTCGCCGGTACCGACGAAGCGCACCGGCAGCCCCAGCTCTTCGCTGATCGCGAAGACGATGCCCCCCTTCGAGGTGCCGTCCAGCTTCGTCAGGGCGATCGCAGTCACGTCCACCGCCTCGGCGAAGGCTTTCGCCTGGATCAGCGCGTTCTGACCCGTCGTCGCATCCAGCACCAGCAGCACCTCGTGCGGCGCGCTGGGGTCGCGCCGTTCGATGACGCGGCGAATCTTGCGCAACTCCTCCATCAGGTTGAACTTGGTGTGCAGCCGGCCCGCCGTGTCGATAATTGCCGCCGCGGCGCCACGGCTTTGCGCCGCGCCGATCGTGTCGAACGCGACCGCGCTGGGGTCGGCGCCCTCCTTGTGCGCCACAACCTGCGCCCCAACCTGCTCCGCCCAGCTCGTTAACTGCTCAATCGCCGCCGCGCGGAACGTATCGCCCGCTCCTACGACAACGGTCTCGCCCTCGCTGACGTACAGGTGCGCCAGCTTGCCGATGCTCGTCGTCTTGCCGGTGCCGTTGACGCCGACGACCAGGATGACGCCGGGCCGAGGCGGCGTGACGACGTCCTCGCCCCACAGCGCGCCCCGCAACGGCACGCGCTCCAGCACCGCAATCAGCTCCTCTTTCAGGAGGTCGCGAACGTCCTCCGCATCGCGGAGATGCTCCGACTCCACGCGCGCCTTCACGGCTTCGAGGATCTTCTCCGAGGTGTGCAGGCCGACGTCGGCGCCGAGCAGCACCTCTTCCAGCTCATCCCACAGTTCGTCGTCGATCTTGCCGCGGTCGAGGATACCGCCGATGCGTCCGAACCAGCTGCGCCGGGTGCGCGCCAGCGCAATCTCAGTTTTCTCTTCGACCTGCTCCTGGGGCGCGGCGCGTCTGAACAGCGGCAAGCGGGGCTCCTGGCTTTTCTAGCGGACTGCTTCGATCTTAGCAGGCGTCCCGTTGCTCACCGAAGCTAGTTTTTCAAATCGTCGAGGCGCAGGGAGAGGATGCGCGACGTGCTGTCGGCGCCCATCGAGACACCGTAGATCGAGTCCGCCGCCTCGATCGTGCGCGGGTTGTGCGTAATTACGATGAACTGCGTCTTCTGCTCCAGCGCTCGCAGCGCATCGACGAAGCGCCCCACGTTCGTCTCGTCCAGCGCCGCGTCGACCTCGTCGAGCACACAGATCGGCGACGGGTTCGCCTCCAGCAGCGACAGCAGCAGCGCCAGCGACGTCAGCGCGCGCTCACCACCCGAAAGCATCGCCAGCGTATGCACGCGCTTGCCCGGAGGCTGCGCCACGATATCGACGCCCGTATTCGCGAAGTCGTCCGGTTGCGTCAGGCTGAGGTGCGCCTTGCCTCCGTTGAAGAAGGCCTCGAAGTAACGCTGGAACTCCTTGTCGACGATTGCGAACGTCGCCTTGAGGCGCTCGCGGATGTTCGTCTCCAGCTCGTCGATCGCACCGAGCAGCGTCTCCTCAGAGCCCTCCAGGTCTTCGACCTGGCCCTGCAGGAAGTCGAAGCGCTCCTTGTTCTCGTTGTAATCCTCGGCTGCCTCCTCGTTCACCGGCCCCAGGCCCCGGATCGAAGCCCGCAGGGTGCTGACGCGCGTCCGCAGCGTGTCAGAGTCCACCTCCGCCCCACCGCGGATCGGCGGCATGTGGCCTTGCTGCTCCAGCACGGCGCTGCCTTCGGCCAGCAGGACGCGATCGCCGTCGGTGCGGAAGCCCTCGCCCTCAATCGTCTCTCTTAACGCTTCGATTTCATCCGAATGCAGCTTCACCGCCGCTTCGGCTTCCAGCTGCGCCCGCTCGGCGTCGAGGAGGCGCCCGCGGGCCGAATCCAGCTGCTCTCGCATCGCGCGCTCACGCCCGGCGAGGTGCTGCAGCTCTCCCTCGGCCGGCTCCATCTCGCCTTGCAGGCCCGCCAGCTCCTCGCGCGCCGCCGTCAGTTCCTCGCTGCCGCTGCTGCGTTCTGTAAGCTCCGCAATCTCGGCTTCGAGCGCGCGCATCGACGCTTCTCGTGCGCTCAGCCTCTCTTCGGTGCGCGCCATCGTGGCGTTGACCAGCTCCAGCTGGCGCGTCAGCGAACGCGCCTCGCCTTCGAGGTCGGCATGCGCCGCCGCGGCTTCACTGACCGAGTCGATAGAGGCGCTGCGGCGTGGCGTCAGTTGCGTCAGGGCCTCGCGTTCAGCCGCGATCGATTCTTCGAGCTGCCGTGCCTCGGCCTGATAGCGCTCGATCTCCTCCGTCAGGCGCACTCGGCGTCCCGCCCAGTCCGTCGGGTCGTCGCCACGCGCCGCCTCGGCCTGCAGCACTTCCATCTGGCTGCGCAGCAGGACCAGCTGACCGCGACTCTCCAGCATGTCGCTCTGCCGCCGGGAGCGCTCTTCGCGCAGCTCGTACAGGCGTGGCTCCAGTTGCTCCAGCGCCTCGCTCGCGCTCGTGAGGCGGTCCTGCTCGCGGCGCAGCGCCACGTCGAGGTCCGTCTTGCGCTCCTCGGCGCGCGCGATCTCGCCCGGTAGCTCCTCCAGCTCGTGCTGGCGGCTGAACGACTGGCCCGCCGTCCGCGTTAGGCCGCCCGCCAGGGCGCCGTTGGGCCGCAGCAGCACGCCGTCCATCGACACCACGGACCCGAGGCCGCGACGCAGCACCTGCTGCGCCAGGCCCACCGTCTCGACGACGATGATGCGGCCCAGCAACGAGTCGACCAGCGGCCGGAAACGGTTGTCGCAGCGCACCAGCCGCGCCGCGACGCCGATGATGCCCTTCTCGCGCATCAGGTTCAGCGGTGGCGAATTACGGATCGCATCAAGCGGGTAGATGATCGCGCGCCCGGCTTCGCGTTGCTCCAACGCGTCGATCGCCTGCATCGCCAGCGGCAGGTTCTCGAACACCAGCGCCTGCACGTTCTCGGCCAGCGCGGCCTCAATGGCGCGCTCCAGGCCCGGCGGCACCCTGACGATGTCCTGGACCAGCCCTACGAGGCCTTCCATGGCGTTCTGGCGGCCTTCGTCGCCTTCCTCGCCGAGGAGAAACCGCGCGCCGGAGTCCATGCCGTCCTGCGCGCTCTGCAGCCCGCGCAGCATCGCTTCTCGCGCCCGCAGCTGGCCGATCTGTCCCTCGACCTGCATCGCCTCGCGCTCCAGTCTTAGCGAGGCTTCCCGCGCGCCCTCGATCGCGTTGAGCAGGCCGTTGCGTTCCTCCTCCGCGTCCGCGATCTCCTCATCGAGCCGCGCCATCCGGCCCTCGTGCTCTTGCTGGCCCTCTTCGAGCTCCTCGATGTCGGCTTCGATCTGCTCCTGGCGGTCGCCACGCTGCGAGGTCTGCCCCTGCGTGCGCTCTTCTTCCTCCGTCAGGCGCGTCAGCGACGCTTCGGCCTCGGCCGCGCCGCGTTGCGCCCGCTCGATGCGCTCTTCGCTTTCGGCGATGCGCCGCCGCAGGGATGCGTACTCCTGCTCCGTCTCGTTCATTTCTTGCCGCCGCGTCTCGATCAGCGCCTTCGCCGCCTCGATCTCGGGCAGGATAGATGCGCCACGCTCCTGCGCCTGCGTCAGCGACGCTTGCAGGTCGGAGCGTTCGTCGCGTAGCGACTGCAGTTCGGCCTCGATTTCGGCGCGGTGGCGCGTTTGGCTCTCGAGCCGTTCGGCGTCGAAGCCCTGGCGCTGTTCGAGCGTGTGGACGCGATCGGCGAGGTCCCGCTGACGTATCCGCCGGTCGGCCAGCTCTTTCTCGCGCTCCTCGACGGCCAGGCTCAACGCCACGAGGCCTTCCTCGCAGGCCTTCACCTCGTTCTGTGTGACGACCATCTCCTGCTGCTTCTGGTCCAGCGACGCCTGACCCGACGTCAGCTTCTCCTGCGCCTCCTGCCAGTGACGCCCGTACAGCTCCCGCAGAGTCTCTTGCAGCTCCGCGGCGAGCCGGCTGTGCTCCGCCGCGCGGTTGGCCTGGCGCTCCAACTGCCGCAGCCGCGGCCCGATCTCCTCCAGCAGCAGCTGGACGCGGTCGAGGTTCTCCCGCGTGGCCGCCAGCCGGTCGCGTGCTTCGTCCAGTCGCTGGCGTAGGAGGCGCACGTCGGCGGCCTCCTCGAGCAGACGGCGGCGCTCCTCGGGCCGCATCACGAGGACTTCTTCGACCAGGCCCTGGCCCATGAACGCGTAGCTGTTCTGGCCCACCTGCGCCCGCATGAAAAGGTCGACAACGTCGCGCAGGCGCACTTTGTTCTTGTTGATCAGGTACTCGCTCTCGCCGCTGCGGTAAGCGCGCCGCGACACGACCACCTCGCTGTAGTCGACCGGCAACCAGCCTTCAGAGTTGTCCAGCGTGATCGACACCTCGGCCATCCCTACGGCCGATTTCTGACTCGAACCGGAGAAGATAACGTCTTCCAGGCGGCGCGCGCGCACGTTACGCGAATGCTGCTCGCCGAGCACCCAGCGAAGCGACTCCGCCACGTTGCTCTTGCCCGAGCCGTTCGGCCCCACGACAGACGTGATCCCTGGCCCGAACTCAAACAGCGTTTTGGTCGCGAAACTCTTGAAGCCCTGCAACTCGAGTCGCTTGAGGTACATGCTTTAGTCCACGCCTTCCAGCGGTGATTCCTCTGACGTCTCCAGTTCGGTCAGCGCGTTTCGGGCTGCCTCACGCTCGGCTTCTTGTTTGCTGTGGCCGGTGCCCTGCGCCAGCGCGTTGCCATGCACCTGCACCTCCACCGTGAACACCTTGCGGTGCTCCGGTCCCTCCTCAAACACGGTGCGATAGCTCGGCGCCCGTTGCCACTTCGCCTGCGCGACCTCCTGCAGTCGCGATTTCGGGTCGATCGGTGTCGGACGGCCTTCCAGGTTCATCTCATCGCCGATGGCGTCGAAGATGAAGCGCCGCGCCGCGGTCAGACCGCGGTCGATCGCGATTGCCCCGACAACGGCCTCGAACAGGCTGGCGAGGTTCTGCGCCCGCAGGCGCCCGCCGGCACCCTCCTCGCCGCGTCCGAGCAAGAGGAAGTCACCCAGGCCTTTGACGCGCGCGAACTGCGCCAGGCTGTCGCGCCGTACCAGGTAGCCGCGCCATTCCGTGAGGTCGCCTTCCTGGCACTCCGGGCAGTCTCGGAACAGGCGCTCCGCGACCACGTAGCTGAGTACCGCATCGCCAAAGAACTCGAGCCGCTCATTCGACTCCATCCCCGGTTGTGGCTTTTCGTTGAGGTAGGAGCGGTGCACGAACGCCTGATGTAGCGTCTCGGCCTTCCTGAATTTGACGCCGATCCGCTCCTCGACCTCCTGTACGAAGTCGATCATCGTGCGCGGCTCCCGGCCGGAGACGAGGGGACTTCGCGGCAGACCATGATGGGCTTCCGGAGGCGCGCTCTGAGGAGCGTTTTGGGCGTGCGGGTCACCCGATTTCCTCCAAACAAGGGAGGGGCACCTCTCTGACAACGGTGGTAGCCTGAAGACGCAAAGGCCCCGCCTATAGGCAGGTAGGCGCCCGCCAGGCCCCAAAACAGATTCGATGATAGGCTTGCGTCCAATAGAGTGTCAAGATATTTACAGTCAAACGAGTAGGCGGTCTAGCAATTCCATGGCCGATTCCGCCGATGGCGCTGCAATCCTCTCCCGGCTACACCGGCAGCTCAACCCCGCCGCGCGCGCCGCGCTAGCTGCGGTCGAGCAGGCCTGCGTCGAAGACGACGCCCGTCTGTACCTTGTCTGCGGCACGCTGCGCGACCTCGTCCTCGAACGCGACCCGCTGGATATCGACCTCGCCATCGAAGGAGACGCCACCTCTATCGCGCGCCGGGTTGGTGATCAAGTCGGTGCCCGCGTCGTCGTGCATCAGCGCTTCGGCACCGCCAAGCTATCGAACCGCGACTTTCAGTTCGACATCGCCGGCGCCCGCCGCGAGAGCTACCCCCACCCCGGGTCGCTGCCGCAGGTGGAACCCGCCCGGCTGATCGAGGACCTCGCGCGCCGCGATTTCGCGATCAACGCCTTCGCCATGCAGCTGGCGCCCGAGGCCGGGGAGATCGTCGACCCCTTCCGGGGCATCGACGACCTGCGCAGCGGCCTGATCCGCGTCCTGCACGAGAACAGCTTCCAGGACGACGCGACGCGGATGCTCCGCGGCGTGCGCTATGCCACGCGTTTCGGCTTCAAGCTGCAGCGCGAGACAGAAGCTCTGTTGCGCCGCGATCTGCCGTATCTCAAGCGCATCAGCGGCCCCCGACTGCGACGCGAGCTGGCGCTGATGTTTGCCGCGCCTGAGGCGGTCGAAGCGGTGCGTCTGGCGCAGCGCCGTGGCATCCTCGAAGCGATCCACACAGCGCTCGGACTGCGCGAGGACGTCGCTGCGCGGTGGGGCGAGGCGCTTCGCGGCGGGCACGAGGCGCCACTGGACGAGACGGGCTTCTGCATCGTCGCCGACCCGCGCGACGATGGCACCGCCGCCTCCGTGACGAACTGGCTCCACCTCGGCGGCCGGGTTGAACACGCCCTGAATGACCTCGTGCGCCTGAGAGGCCTCTCGGATAAGCTGGGTGAGGCATCGGCATCGCCCGCCGTCGCCGTCGAGCTGCTGGAGCATCGCGCGCCGTCCGCCGTCTGGGCCCTCTCGATCCTCGACGGCGGCGCTGCCGGCAAGACCTGTCGCGAGTATCTGGCGCGCTGGCGCCACTCGAAGCCTTCGCTCAGCGGCGATGACCTGCTGGCAATGGGCGTGGCGCCGGGCGTCGCGGTCGGCGAGATGTTGAAGCGACTGCGAGGAGCACAGCTTCAGGGGAACGGGATGACGCGAGAGCAGGAAATCGAGCTTGTACGCGCCGCCCTCGGCGCTGGAGGTCGCTAGCGTGCCGATAAGGAAGCCCCGTCCCGCGGAAGGCCCCCGTGACTTCGACTTCTTTCGCTATGAGGTCTGGTTCGCGCTGGCCGTCGGGGCGCTGATCGCCGTCATCCTGTCGTTGTTCATCTGGCCCATCTTGCTACTTGTCTCCACGCTCGGCGTGTCCTGGGGCCTGACCCACCTGATCGGGCGCTGGATGATGCGCGGCAGGCTCGACCGCCGCAACTCCCGCGAAAGGGAAGAGGAACGAGAACGCCGCGCCCTCGCCAACCGCGAAGCGGCGTCGCTAGAGAACGAGCAGGCCTCTCGCCGCCGTCACCGCCGCCGGCGCTAGCGACTACTCCTGCCCGAATCGATACAGAATCGCGGCAATGTGCTTCGTGCCGCGCCGGAAATCCTCGATCCGCACGTGCTCGTCCGGCGCGTGATCCCGCCCGCCGACGTAGTTGATCCCCGCCATCACCGTCGGCAGGTTGAGGTCGTGCACGAAGTGGTACATCGGCCCCGTCGCCGCCATGCTCGGCACCAGATACGCCTCGCGCCCGTAAACGTCGC
>DASTLN010000104.1:0-5307 GCA_035714925.1 Dehalococcoidia bacterium
TGTCCACCGCTACCGCGTCACCGGCTCGGACAACCTGGGCGCCACCGATCAGGAGAAGTGGGACGGCGTCTGGACCTCGTCCACGGACGGCGAGCGCATCGCCCTCATCACCTGCGGCGGCGACTTCAACCGCGAGACCCATGAATACGATAGCCGCCACGTCGTCTACGGCGAACGCATCGAATCCGAAACCTGACGGATCGCGAATTCACTCCAAGCCCCTCGTCATTGCGAGGAGCGCCCAGCGACGAAGCAATCTCACGTCCAGCAAGACGCAGCCTCACTCACGCCCGGCGCATCAAGCCAGGAGCCACCCATTGCGAGCCATCGCGCAGCCCGGCGCCAGCCGTGCGAAGCGAGGCGCGGCAACCCCGTCGCCCCGTCCGCCACCAACGCACCCACACTGTCCACCAAGCCCCTCGTAATTGCGAGGAGCGCCCAGCAACGAAGCAATCTCACGTCCAGCAAGACGGAGCCTCACTCACGCCCGGCGCATCAAGCCCAGGAGCCACCCATTGCGAGCCATCGCGCAGCCCGGCGCCAGCCGTGCGCAGCGAGGCGCGGCAACCCCGTCGCCCCGTCAGTCGCCAACGCACCCACACCGTCCACCAAGCCCCTCGTCATTGCGAGGAGCGCCTAGCGACGAAGCAATCTCCCGTTTTAGCCCAGCGTCGCGCGTTAGCCTTCCACCCCATTGCGAGCCATCGCGCAGCCCGGCGCCAGCCGTGCGAAGCGAGGCGCGGCAACCCCGTCGCCCGTCCACCACCGGCGCCGCGTAAGACGCCACCCGTCACTGGAGGAGCGCCTGGCAACGAAGCAATCTCACGTCCAGCAAGACGCAGCCTCACTCACGCCCGGCGATCAAGCCAGGAGCCACCCATTGCGAGCCATCGCCAAGCCCGGCGCCAGCCGTGCGCAGCGAGGCGCGGCAATCCCGTCGCCCCGTCCGCCACCAGCGCCGCGTCAGCTCCCCGTCATCGCGAGGAGCGCCTAGCGACGAAGCAATCTCACGTTTTAGCCCAACGCCGCGCGTTAGCCTTCCACCCCATTGCGAGCCATCGCGCAGCCCGGCGCCAGCCGTGCGAAGCGAGGCGCGGCAACCCCGTCGCTCCTTCTGCGATCGGACGTGGCGTCAGTACCCGTAGTTCAGGTCGCCGTTCAGGATCGCCCGTGAGATCATCACCCGCTGGATCTGACTCGTCCCCTCCACGATCATGAACTGACGAGCGTCGCGATAGTGGCGCTCCAGCGGGTGATCTTTCATGTACCCTTGCGCCCCCAGCACCTGCAGCGCGTCAGACGACACCTTCACCGCCACCTCGCTGGGGATCGTCTTGGAGAAGGCCAGGTACGCCGTATCCTCCCGCTGGTACCGCCCCTGGTCCACCATCCACGCCCCCTTGTACACCGCCATGCGCGCCGTCTCGATCGCGATTGCCATGTCGGCAAACATGAACTGCACCGCCTGGAACTCCGTAATCGCCGACCCGAATGCCTGCCGCTCACGCGCCCACTCCAGCGCATAGCTCATCGCCCCCTCGGCCAATCCCAGGCCGCGCGCGCCGACCAGCGGTCGCAGCCTGTTCAGCCCCAACATCACGTGATGGAAGCCCTTGTTCTCCTCCAGGCCCACGAGGTTCTCGGCCGAAATGCGGCAGTCCTGAAACGAAATGTGCGCCGTCGGCACGCCGTGGACGCCCATCTTGCGGTCGGTTCGAGATATCGAAAAGCCCGGCGAGTCCGTCGGCACGACGAACGCCGACACGCCGCGAGAGCCCGCCTCGCGGTCGGTCTTCGCGAATACGGTGACGTAGTCCGCTACGGTGCCGCCGGAGATGTAGATTTTCTCTCCATTGATTACGTATTCATCGCCGTCGCGCACCGCGTACGTCTTCACGTTCGCCGCATCGGAGCCGGCGCCGGGCTCCGTTAGGCAGAACGCCGCCTTCATGCTCCCTTCAGCGATCGGGCGTACCCACTTCTGCTTCTGCTCCTCGCTCCCGCCCACCATGATCGGCTGCGTCGGCAGCATGCTCAATTGCAAGATCAACCCGGACGCGCAGCAGTACTTCGCGACCTCCTCAATCGCGAGCGCCAGCGCCAGGACCCCGGCGCCGCTGCCGCCGTACTCCACCGGCAGGCCAACACCGAGCAGGCCAACGTCCCTGAAGGCGTCGAAAATGTCAAAGGGGTACTCGCCTGTCTCGTCGATCTCGTCTGCCCGCGGCGCGACGACCTCCTTCGCGATTCTCCTTGCGGTCTGCTGGATCAGCTTCTGTTCCTCGGTCAGGTCGAAGTCCATTGGTTAACCTCTCATGTGATAGTGATATCATGATGTGATATCATGATGCCATGAACCGTACGGTTATCTCCCTCCCGCCCGACATGCACAAACGCCTTCGCATCATTGCGGCAGAGCGCGGCGTCTCGATGGCAAGCCTAATTCGCGAAGCCATAGAGGAAAAGGTTGCCACGAGGCCGCGTCATTTCCATAGCGTCGGTGTCGGCGACTCCGGCCGGACGGATATTTCCGTCCGTATCGGTGAGGAAGGCTTCCACCCAGACCCGCCGTGGCCCTCGTCTTAGACTCAGGACCCCTCTTCGCGTTCTTGGATCGGCGAGATGCCCATCACTTGGCCTCCCGGCGTCTGATCGAAGGCAGGGACGAGCCACTGGTCGTCCCCTCACCGGTTCTGGTCGAAGTCGACTACTGGATCGGTGAGTTACTCGGCAATCGAACCCGGCTCGAATTTCTACAGGACATCCTCGACGGCAACTTTCTCATCGAAGACCTTATCGCCGAGGACTACGACCGCATTTTTGAGATCGCCGAACGCTACGACGATACCCCCGTGGGCTTCGTCGACGCCGCCGTCCTCGCCGTCGTCGAACGCCTCGGCGAACCCAAGCTCGCCACCCTCGATCGCCGCCATTTCGGCCTGCTTCGGCCTCGACACGTCGAAGCTCTGAGGCTGCTCCCGGACTAGCTCCTTCCCCATCGCACGCGATCCTAACGGTTTGACGTTTGCGTTAATGATAAGTACAGTGCGAGGCATGGCAGACAAGCCTGAACCGGCGCAGGATCAGCCGTGCCTACAGATCGGTGAGGTCGCCGACCGCACAGGCGTGACTCAGCGCACCCTCCGCTTCTACGAGGAGCGCGGCCTCCTCAAGCCGCCCACGCGCATGGACGGCGGCTTCCGCCTCTATTCCGAGGACGACGTCTTGCGCGTCGAGCAGATCAAGCGCCTGCAGAGCCTGCTCGGCCTCACCTTGGCCGAAATCAAAGAGATGATCGAAGCCGAAGAGGTTCGTGAGGAGCTCAACGCCACCTTCCGGCCCGACCGCCCTGTCGAGGAGCGCATCGCACGCGTCGGCCGCCGCATCGAGGTCACCCAGCGCCAGTTCGACATCATCAGCACCAAGCTGACCGCCATGGAAGAGATGCGCAAAGACCTCGAGGAAAAGCTCGGCCGCTGGCGCCAGGTCGTCATCGACCTCGAAGAGGAACGCGCCGGCGCCACCAAAGCCCGCGCCTGACCCGGATCCTCGCTGAAGAACAGACGCCCGGTCTAATCCGGGCGTCGCTGATCTCGGACGGCAGGTTATCTCATGTCATCCTGATGCCTGCAAAGCAGGCGGAGGACCAGGACGCCTCATCCGCCATCAACGTCCCACCGAAGCGCAAACCGTCGCATTTTCTGAACTGGACGCGGCAGCCTATGCCCTATGCCTATGCCCTATGCGGGAGGAGGGGCAGAGGCGGGGAGCCCCTACGCGTGCTCCCGCTGCGCCACCGACTCGATGACCTTCTTCGCCACGTGCTCCGGCACCTCTTCGTAGTGGTCGAACTCGATCTCGAACGTCGCGCGCCCCTGCGTTAGCGAGCGCAGGTCCGTGGCGTAGTGCTGCATCTCGGCCAGCGGCGCCTGCGCGTCGATTACCGTCCCCTTATCTTCCGGCGAGATACCCAGCACGCGGGCCCGCTTGCCGTTCAGGTCGGACACCAGGTCGCCGGTGTAGGCCTCCGGCGTCTTCACTCGCACGTTGACGATCGGCTCCAGCAGCACCGGCGCGCCCTTCTCGGCGCCCGCCTTCATCGCCTGAGAGCCCGCCAGCTTGAACGCCATCTCCGACGAGTCCACCGGGTGTTCCTTGCCGTCGACCAGGCTGACACGCACATCGACCAGCGGGTTGTGAGTCAGGATGCCGTCGGACATCGCCTCGTGCACCCCGTTCTCCACCGCCGGGACATACTGTCGTGGCACCGAGCCGCCTACTGTTTTGTTGACGAACTCGAAGCCGGAGCCGCGCTGCAGCGGCTCGATCTTCAGCGTCACCTTGGCGTACTGCCCGTGGCCGCCGGTCTGCTTCTTGTGCGTGAACTCCGACGAAGTCTCCTTCGTCAGCGTCTCCTTGTACGGCACGCGCGGCGTCTGGTGCATGATCTCGGCGCCGAACTTGCGCTTCATCTTCTCGCACGTGATCTCCACGTGCGACTCGCCCAGCCCGCCCAGCACGGTCTCGAACGTGTCCGGGTCGCGGTGCACGTGCAGCGTCGGGTCCTCCTCGATAATGCGCGCCAGCGCCGAGCTCATCTTCTCCGTGTCCGCCTTCGACTTCGGGTAGACGGCCACGGTGAACACGGCTTTCGGGAAGCTGATCTGCGGCAGCTTCAGCGCCGCTTCCTTCGTCGTCAGCGTGTCGGATGTCAGCGTCTCGCTTAGCTTCGCGACGGCCCCGATGTCGCCCGCGATCAGCCTCGGCGTCGCGTCATGCGTCTTGCCGTGCACCACGAACAGCTGCCCCACGCGCTCGTCGACGCCCCGGCTCGCGTTCCACACGTGCGAGTCCGCGTTGAGCGTGCCCGAAAACACCCTCAGGAAGGTCAGCTTGCCAACGAAGGGGTCGGCCGTCGTCTTGAAGACCTGCGCCGCCAGCGGGCCCGCCGGGTCGGCTTTCAGGTCTTTGCCATCTTCCGTCTTGACCGTGACGTCCGCCGGCGACGGGAAGTACTCCGTCAGCGCGTCGAGGAAGTGCGTCACACCGATCGTCTTGCTCGACGACGCGGCAAATACCGGCACCAGGTCGCCCGACGCAATGCCGATCGCGAGGCCCTTGCGGATCTCCTCCACCGTCAGCTCGCCGTTCTCAAGAAACGCGTTGAGCAGGTCCTCGTCGTTCTCAGCCGCCGTCTCCATCAGCTGCGCCCGCTGCGCCTCGATCTCGCCCGCCATGTCGCCCGGGACCGGACCCTCTTCGCCCTTCTCTCCCAGGTACGCCTTCTGCTCCACGAGGTCGACGACT
>DASTLN010000105.1:0-3318 GCA_035714925.1 Dehalococcoidia bacterium
AGGGCTTCAACAACAAAGCGAAAGTCACTATGAGAAACGCGTACGGCTTCAGAACCTACGAAAACCTCGAAGCCGCCTTATACCATACGCTCGGCGACCTCCCTGATCGCAAATTCACCCACAGATTCTGCTGAGGAGGCCCGAGCCTGAAGGCGATCGAATTCCGCGCAACGCACCTGCCCCACCACTGACGGCGATCACCAGCGCGCAACGCGCTCGCCCCGGCACTGACGGCGATCGGTTTCCGCGCAACGTAGACGTTCCGGCGGCGAAGAGCGTTTCCGGCGGGATCTTCATCCCTCCGCCATCTGAAGAGCCGTCCGCCCGCCCAACCCACCACCAGCGACCACTGAAGAGCATCCGCGATCGCAAGAGCGTCCGCGAACGCCACCGGCGAGCGTTCGCGCTCGCAAATGGATGCCTGCGCGTGATCGAAGAGCATTCCCATCGTCAAATCCCCTTCGGTCTCGGATCAAGCGCATTTCTGCGCGCCGCCGCCGCTTCATTCCCCGCTCGGAGCGCCCTTCCGTCCTCCCCCTCGGCGTCGCGAGCGATCGAAGGCCGATCCGGCTTCGCCACCTCACGCTCAGCGATGTTCCAAAGGCAACAAGAAAGGCCCCACGGACGAATCCCTGGGGCCGGGTGGACAGGATCGGCTCAGCTCGCCGCTGAGCCGGGCTTGGCGGACCGGTACGGACGGCACTGCCGGAGCAGACGGGACAGGTCGCGTCGACCCGCCTGCCGACATGCCGCCTTGAGGACCTTGACGAGCGCGGCGCACGTGTCGCCGAAGTACGCCATCGCCTGCTGCTTGACGGCGAGCCTCTCCCGCGCCGGCGGTCAACGGCATCCCGAGGTCAGTGGGCGGTCGGCCCCAAGACCTCGATCACCGTAGCCCTAGCCGCGAAGATCTGGTATGATTCTCTCCCGCTGAGCCTCGCGGAGATGGTCGCCGAGGGCGTGAAGTGCTGCTAGCGGTGCCGGAAAGCGATTCCGCAGCGGCCCGTAGGCTTCGTTCGACTCTGGCGTGCGACGCGGCGGAGGTCACAACGTGGGGGCCATTCGCCATGTATCTAAACCTCAGGAGTTGGGTCAAGCAAGATAAGGATCAACTATGTCGACCAAAGTGCAGTACTCCTATAGGCCACTTGTCTCCAGCAGCGATCCTGCATTCGATCGGTTTTTTGAGATCTATTTGGAATCAATGCCCCTCCGCGAACGAAAGCCCAAGTCACAGATTGCTGCAATGACGGCAAGGCATGATTACAGAATACTCTTGCTAGAGGGCGACGGTGCGGTAATTGGATTCAGTATGGTCTTCGCCCCAGCTAGCGAGTCGTTCTGCCTTCTGGAGTATATGGCAATGCACCAAGCTCACCGAAATTTGGGTTTGGGCAAGGAGCTGTTTCTACGCACCTTCCATTCTATAAGTGAGACTGTTCATGGTCTTCTGGAGGTGGATTCCGACCGCGAACAATCTACTGACCAAGAGATCAGGAGAAGGAGACAGAACTTCTACAGGAGACTTGGTTGCCTCCGAATTGACGGACTTCCTTACGAGCTGCCATTGCCCGGGGAAGGCCCACCTCCAAAGATGGACCTCCTCCTCTATCGGTCCGATCGATCGCGGACTGTTATGAAGCATGACTTGGAGCACTGGTTAAAGGTAGTATACCACCAAGTCTACGATTGTTCACCTGACGACCCCAGGATTGTCCGTATGCTGGAGGGCGTTGACGATCCCGTAAGGCTTGTGTGAGTGACACGCAAACTCCCGGAGGTACACGAAATGGACACCTTATTTCACCCTGACTATTCGAACATGTGGACTGCTCTTGGAGCTCTTTCCCAAGGCCTTGCCTCGATCATGGCGATTGCTGCTTTGTTCTACTCCATGACGACCTTCAGAAAGTCTCTTCAGACGTCGCACTACACTGAGTTGGACGCAATCTATTTTGATCTCTTGAAGATCGCATTGGAGAAACCACATCTAGATAAGCCGGTGTCAAAACGGACCGACAAACAGAAGGTTGAATATGATATCTACGCCTTTATGATTTGGAATTTCCTTGAGACGATCTACGATCGCTGTGAGGAGAATAGACACCTGTGTGCTACGTGGTATCCGATCCTCAGCTTCGAGAGCATGAAGAACAGAGATTGGTTCGACCGGCCAGATAACAAGTGTAAATTCAAAGACGGATTTCATGAGTTCATCCAGAGAGCAGGTTTCGCGAAAAACTCGACGAGTAGCTCGTAACGACTCTTCGCTCGCGATCGAAGGCCGATCCGGTTCGCCAGCCCCCGTTCAGCGAGGTTCCAACGGACAAAGAAAGGGCCCCACGGACGAAGCCGTGGGGCCGGGTTGGACAGGATTGGCTCAGCTTGCCGCTGAGCCGGGCTTGGCGGACCGGTACGGACGGCACTGCCGGAGCAGACGGGACAGGTCGCGTCGACCCGCCAGCCGGCATGCCGCCTCGAGCACCTTGACGAGCGCGCCGCACGTGTCGCCGAAGGACTCCATCGCCTGCTGCTTGGCGGCAAGCGTCTCCTGCGCTTGCGCCGTTTCGCGGCCGATGTGGTCGACGGCGAGGCGCAAGCGCCGAGCCGCCGGCTCCAGGACCTCGATCACCGCTGCCCGCGACACTCCGCGCGAAGCGAAGCGGGCGGGAGGCAGCTCGAGGCCGCGGTCGCCGAGCCGGTCGAGGACGTGCTTCGCTTGCCGGAGGAGCGCGAGCGGGTGTTGCAGGATCCGCCGCTCGAATCCCGCCTCCTCCGCCTTCCGTTTGCCGAAGTTCGCGCGGAAAAGGTAGCGCAGGTCGAAGAGCATCTCGCGCAGCGCCTTGGCGACCTCGTCGCGCTCGTCGCGGTATTGACCGTCGTCGGCGAGCTCGCCGAGGTGGTTCGTCTCGGCGTCGAGGAGCTCCTGGACGATGCGCCGCAGCCGCGCTAGCAGACCGTCGATCACCCCTACCAGGCCGGTCGCCGTGCGTTCCTCGTCGAGCTCTTGCCGGAAGACCTTGGCGAGCGCGTCGACGGGCGGTGGGTGAGGACGAAGCTCTCGAGACGGGCGAGCTTGCTCTGGCACGCCGTGACCATCTTCGAGATTTTGGTGACAGCCATCTGGATCACCTCCTTTCTTCTCGTTTGGTGGTTTGCGTTCTGGGTGTCCCCGGACGCCGAGCACGAGAGCGACGAGCGCGGCTGGTACGCGGCCCCGGTGGGCTGGTTCGACGCCGCCGGCGACGGCGAGTTCGCGGTGGCCCTGCGCTCCTGCGTGCTGCGCGGCCGCGAGGCCTACCTCTACGCCGGCGCCGG
>DASTLN010000106.1:0-11664 GCA_035714925.1 Dehalococcoidia bacterium
GTCGTCTCCTTGGCTTCAACGCTGCTTGTCTTCGACTGGCTTTCGCCGAAAACGTACAGACCCCAGGCGAAGGCAGCCGCTCCGGCGACGCCCAACCACGTCAGAATCTCCTCAACCAATCCTCGCTCCTATGAAGTTTGCTTCTGATGTTACTGTCGGCAACGGCGACGCTGAACCGCAGTGCTTCAGGGACTTCGCTTAGAATTTCGGCAGCAGCGCCTGGAACTGAGCACCCGGGACGAAATTGAAGCAATCCGCCGATGAAGACGCCTGGCAGGGACCACGGCCCCTGCCGAGCTTCCTCGATGTGGCGCGCCTCGGCGAGATCTACTCGCGTACCGCGGCCTTTTACGACGGCGTGGTAGCCGAGAGGCAGGCCGGGCCAAAGCTGGAAGCGCTCCGGCAACTGGACCGACGGCGCGGCGAACGGTTCCTGGAGGTGGGATGCGGCACCGGCTGGGCGTTTTCGCGCCTCGTTGCCGAATCGGGGACCGAGGGCGCCTGTGGAATTGACGTGGCGGCGGGGATGCTCGACGTCGCGCGACAGGCGGTGCCGGGTGGGGCGATGGTGCTGGCGGACGGCCGGCAGCTGCCTTTCGCGTCGGCGAGCTTCGACTGCCTGCTGAATACCTACACGTTTGAGGTGCTGGCGACGCCCGACATTGGCCCGGTGCTGGACGAGTGCCTGCGTGTGCTGAGGCCGGGTGGCCGCATTGCTGTGGTCAACCTGACGGACGGTGAAGGTGAGGACGCGGTGATGACCGAGGACTGGAAGCGGCGTTACGTGGACGACCCGGAGTTCTTCGGGGGAGCGCGTCCGTTACACCTGCAGGCGATGCTGGAAGCGCGCGGCTTTGTCGGCGTGCGGAGGACGTATGTGGGTCCGGCGTGGCCGTCCGAGGTCCTGATCGGCCATCGACCGGGTTGAGCCGCGTTTCTACGCCTTGATTTCGACGCCGAGATCACGAAGGCGCTGGTGCCAGCGTTCGCGGACCTCGGGGTTGCGGAAGCAGGTGGGGTCTTCGCCGCGAAGGCCTTTGAGGATGTTCTCGGCCGCGAGGTACGGGAGGGCGGCGTAGACCTCCTCCGAGTGACCGATGTTGTGGCCGGTGGCGATGATGCGGGGGTGGGTGCGCAGGGGGTTGTCGGCGCGGGTGGGCTCTTGCTCCCAGGTGTCGATGGCGGCGCCTTTGAGGCGGCCTTCGTCGAGGGCCTTGATCAACGCTGCTTCGTCGACGCAAGGGCCGCGCGAGGTGTTGATCAGGTAGGCGTCGGGCTTCATGAGGGAGAGCTCGTGCTCGCCGATGAGGTGGTGGGTGTCGGCGCTGAGGGTGACCATGACGGTGACGACGTCGGAGACGGCCATGAGCTCGTCGAGGGGGACGAGCTTGACGCCGAAGGCGGCGGCGTCTTCGGGCTTGACGAAGGGGTCGGCGCCGACGAGGTTGCAGTCCCAGCCCTGGAGCCGTTTGGCGGTGGCGCGGCCGATGTTGCCGAGGCCGACGAGGCCGACAGTGCGGTTCATGACCATGTGTCCGGGGTCGTCCGTGCGCCAGCCGCCCGCGCTGACGGCCTGCCACTTGCCGGGAAGATTTTTGAGCAAGGCGGCGGTGAGCATGACGACGGCTTCGGCGACGCCGAGGAGGTTCTCGGGGGCGGCGCCGTAGCCGATGGCGATGCCGAGGTCGGTCGCGGCTTCGACGTCCATGGTCTCGGTGCCGATGATGGGGCTGGCGCCGACGCGGAGCCTGGTCGCAGCTTCCAGGACTTTGCGCGAGATGGGGCGGCCGGCGAAGACGCCGACGAAGGCGTCGGCGTCGAGGAAGTAGCGTTCTATGTCCTCGCCGGACCATTCGGCCGGGCCGCCGGGCTCGATGACGGGGAGGCGGACCATTTCGCAGCCCTGGGTTTCGAGGAGGTGGGCGATGATCTCGTTGCGGCCAAGCTGATTGGGGATGACGACTTTGAGGGGCATGGGGGATCTCCTTGGAATCGGGGTGAGTTTGGGGTTTGGGAGGGCGGATGGCAAGGGGTGGGTGAACCTCACCCCCGCTGCCGCGCGCCCCTCTCCGTCGACGGAGAGGGGCTGTGGACGACGGGCGGTTCGTGGACTGCGTTGAGGCGTTGGGCTTCGCGACCTGCGCCGTCGCTATCGCTCTGGCTTGTTCGCTTCGCCTTCTTTAGAAACTAATCATTCCGAGGGGGCACCCCTCGGGCTCCCCCCCAGGGGCCCTTCGACCTGGCTCAGGATGTACTGCGCCCCTACTGACCCTGCTGGCCTTCTAGGAGACCTTCAGGTGGAGGTGGACTCTGCAGGTTGAAACCTGCAGCTTCTACGACGAGGGGTTGCGTGGTGACGGATGGGGCCGAGGTGGGGGCATCTCGGCTACGGGTTGGGTTGGGGCGTTGAAGGCCTCACCCGCGCTGCCCCTTCCACTCGCGAAGGGCAGGCGCGCGCCCCTCTCCGTTGACGGAGAGGGGCTGTGGACGACGGTTCGAGAGTGGACTGCGTTGGGGCGTTTGGTGGTTGACGTGAGATTGCCGCGTCGGCCGGAGCCTCCTCCCGCTGACGGAGCGTGCGGCCGCATGCTTTTTCGCGTAATTGGCATTAGCGCCAGGGCGTGGTCGTGTTCAGGAGGATCGAGGTTCGTATAATGCGTTGCGTAGTTAGAAGAGCGTAATCGGGTTGAAGCAATTCTTACTCGTGATGGCGCTGATGTTCGCAATTGCGATCGCGGCGCTGGATGCGACGGTTGTCAGTACGGCGCTGCCGACGGTGGTGGGTAACCTCGGCGGCCTTTCTTTGTTTAGCTGGGTCTTCTCGGTCTATCTGCTGGCGTCGACGGTGACCGTGCCGTTGTACGGCAAGCTGGCGGACCTGTACGGGCGCAAGCCGGTGCTGCTGTTCGGTATCGCGGTGTTCCTGATTGGGTCGGTGCTGTGCGGGATGGCGGGAAGCATGCTGGAGCTGGTGATCTTCCGGGCCGTGCAAGGCGTCGGCGCGGGGGCGATGCAGCCGGTCACGATGACGATCATCGGCGACGTGTTCAGCATCGAGCAGCGGGCGCGAATCCAGGGCTTGTTCAGCAGCGTATGGGGTGTCACCAGCCTTTCGGGGCCGGCGATCGGCGGGTTGCTGGCGGATGGGTTGAGCTGGCGCTGGGTGTTCTTCATCAACCTGCCGTTGGGGCTCATCGCGATGCTGTTCATCTGGCGCTTCTTCCAGGAGAAGACGGAGAAGCAGTCGCATGTGATCGACTACTTCGGCACGGTCTTACTTTCGGGCTCGGTGGTGGCGTTGCTGCTGGCGCTGCTGGAGGGCGGCGCGAAGTACGGCTGGCTGTCGCTCGAGACGTTGACGCTGATCGGCGTGTCGGCCTTGTTGCTGGTGGCGTTCATCGTGCAGGAAGGCCGGGCGCGAGAGCCGGTGCTGCCGATGTGGCTGTTCCGCAACAAGGTCATCGTGATGTCGTGCGCGACGATCGCGGTGTGCGGCGGGCTGATGTTCGGCGTGTCGTCCTACGTGCCGTTGTTCGCGCAGGGCGTTTACGGGGGGACGGCGTTTGACGCGGGGCTGATCGTGCTGCCGATGTCGTTCAGCTGGCCGGTGGCGAGTGTGATTGGCGGGCGGATGATCCTACGGTTCGGGTACTACTCGGCGGCGGTTACGGGCGGGATTTCGCTGGTGATCGGCGCTTTGATCCTGCTGACGCTGTCGCGGGACGCGCCGAGGGAGCTGGCGATGCTGGCCGCACTGATCGTGGGCTTCGGCATGGGGTTCATGACGAGCGCGCTGATCATCTCGTTGCAGAACGCGGTTGAGTGGCGCTACCGCGGCGTGGCGACGGGTGCGTTCCAGTTCTTCCGGACGATTGGCGGGGCGATCAGCGTGGCGATTATGGGCGCGCTGCTGAACAGCAACCTGGCGGGGCGTTACGCGGATGTGCCGGGCGTGCCGGCGGGCGCGGACTCGCAGACGTTGCTGAACGCCGAGGCGCGAGCTGGACTGGCGGCGGATGTGGTGGACGGGATGCAGCGGGCGCTGGCGGCGACGCTACACGAGGTTTATTTCATCGTCGTGGTGGCGGCGGTGATCGCGTTTGGGCTGGCGCTGCTGTTTCCGCGAGGGAGCGCCGATTCGCTGTCGGTGTCGGCGGGCGGGGAGCGGGGTGAGGCGGAGGCGACCGCGGCGGCGGCTTCCAGGGCGCGGGGTGAGGGGCGATTGGCGCCGGAGGAGGGGGGATAGGGCCTCTCCCTGGCTGCCGCGCGTCCCTCTCCGTGCGCAGAGAGGGACGCGCGGGGGCGGTTGGTTTGTGGCTGCGTGGGCGCGTCGCAGGCTGCGCGTGGCTTCCACTTCGCGAAGGGCAGGCCTGCGCCGTCGCTGCCGCTCTGGCCGGCCTTCTTGACCAAGGAGTCTGTGGTGGAGGAGACGGTCCCTGCAGGTTGAAACCTGCAGCTGCGGAACCGGGCGTGGTTGGCGGCGGGCCGAGGTTGGAAAGCCTCGGCTACGTTTTTCTTTTCAGATCCATGCGGGGCGCAGACGACGGGGATGAAGAGAGGCCCTTGGGGTGAGGGCCTCTCTGTTTGCGGTGCGTTGGGTCCGGGGTTGCTTCGCCTCGGGCTGAGGCCCGATGGCTCGCAATGGGTTTATCAGCTCTCGATCCTGACGATTGCTTTCGAACCGTCGACGGTGACGGTTTGGCTCCGGGATTGATGCCGGGGGATACCCGCTGACCCCCACTGAAGGGCGTTGCAGGCGCCGATCAGCTCTCGATCCTGACGATTCCTTTCGAACCGTCGACGGTGACGGTCTGACTTCGGGATTGATGCCGGGGGATACCCGCGGACCCCCACTGAAGGGCGTCGCAAGCGCCGATCAGCTCTCGATCCTGACTATTCCTTTCGAACCGTCGACGGTGACGGTCTGGCCGTCTTTGATGGTTATGGTGCCGACGCCGGTGCCGCAGACGCAGGGGATGCGGTATTCACGGGCGACGATGGCGCAGTGGCTGAGGATGCCGCCGGTATCGGCGACAACGGCGCCTACGGTGCTGAACAGGGGCGTCCAGGGCGGGAGGGTCATTTCGCAGACCATGATGTCGCCCTTGGCGAGCTTGCTGGCTTCGTCGAGGGTTTTGACGACCTTGGCGGTGCCGGTGACCGTGCCGGGCGATGCGGCAATTCCCTGCAGGATGCTCGGGTCGGCGCTGGGCTCGACGGGGGCGCCGAAGAAGCGCACGAGGACGTCTTCCACGGGGTCGCCGGTGGGCGGCGCGGGCACGCCCATGGCGGGTGGGGGTACGACCCTGGCGAAGGCGTCTTTGTCGGCCTTACGCTGCTTGACGAGGTTGCGGTAGTCGGCACCGGCCATGGCAAGGTGCAGCTCGCTGGAGTAGAGCATGAAGACGTCGTCCTGGGCGTCGAGTAGGCCGTGGGCGACGAGGCGCTTGCCGATCTCGAGGCAGGGGTAGCGCATGGTGATGTCGCCCATCTGGTCGATCCAGTGGTTGTGGTCCTCGACGATGGCCGTGAAGCTCTTGGCGGCGTCGTAAAGGGCCTCGAACTGCTTGAGTAGGTCCGGGCTGCCGGCGAGCTTCTTGCGGGCGTCAGCGAGGAGCTCTTCGCGGCGCTTGATGGCGGATGCGAGTTGAGATTCGGGGCCGTGGGCGTCGTCGCTGGCGATGAAGCCCTGGATGGCGCCGATGGGGATGCTGGGGTCTTCGCGCCAGGCGGGCTGGGTGAGCTCGTAGACGCTGTCGGCGCGCCAGCCGTAGTCCTCAAGGTAGGTGTTGAGGTCGGCGAGCAGGGCCTTGCCGGCGGCGCTGTTCGGGAGCGCCTTCGCGATCTCCTGAGGTGTCGAGGTCTCGAAGAGCGTCTTGAGCCCGGCATCCGCGCGGACGGTGCGGCTGAGGTTCCAGAGCCCGCGAGAACTCTTCGTGGCCTCGGTCTCGAAGCCCTGCAGTGCCTCGTAGCCCTCCATCGAGCTGCCGGCGGAGATGTGCTCCTTGTAGAAGTCGGAGAAGTCGTTGGCGGCGGCGAAGGAGTAGAGAAGCAGACCGTGGATGTACCAGCGGTCGAGGATCTCGTTGCGCATCTCGTCGAAGCGCGCGAGGAGGCCCTTGTCGGGGTAGCCGGAGTAGTCAGTGTTGCGGCCGCGGGCGAGTTTGACCTTCATGGCCGGGAGCCATTCATTGTTCCACTTGTCGCCGACCATGGGCTTGAGCTCGGCGACGCTCTTCTCGTAGGCGGCGTTGCGCTGTTCCTGGGTCTCGCCGGGGGCAAGGGGACGGGCGACGCCGCAGAGGTAGGCGTAGTAGTTGTACATCTCGCAGACGGCGATGATGCCGGAACCCATCTCACCGATGGCCTTGCTGAAGCCGGTGCCGGTGGACTGGACGAGGAGCTCGTGCTCAAGGGGGGTTAGCGGCCTGGGACAGTGCAGGCGATCCCAGATCCAGAAACCTTCGAGATCGGCCGGAATCGGGAAGTCGGTAGCGTTTGCCAAGGGGATGTGACCTCCTAGTTGTATTTGCGCTAGACGGCACGGGGACACGGCTGCCTGAACCCCTCTGGCAGCCGTACGATAGCTTGTGCAAGGTATGTAGGGGCGGGGGCGGTGTCAAGGGGCGGGGGCGACATAGGGCATGGAACATAGAACAAAGGCATAGGGCATAGGGCAGAGGACAGAGGGCATAGGGCATAGGACAGAGGACGGACCGCCAAGGGTGGATGCGTGGGTGACTGGGTTTGAGTCGATTACCGAGGGCGGGGCGATTGCCCTCACCCTAGCCCTCTCCCTGGGGGAGAGGAGACGCGTTTGATTGCGAACGGAGGCGAGTTCTGCGGATGAGCCTGGCGGAGAGCAGGCGGCTGTGCGGTGAGGTTGCATCCGAGGCGTGGTGGGCGGACGGGGCGACGAGATTGCCGCGTCGCTGTCGCTCCTCGCAATGGGTGGAGGGTGGCGCTTCCGACTTTTTGCGGGGCGAGGGCAGAGCAGAGAAGAGAGGTGAGGGGCGGGTTCGACCTATAATCGGGGTGATGAGGGGTGAGCGGCGATGAAGTTCGGGCTTTTCTACGAACTGCAGCTACCGAGACCCGCGGACAAGGATCAATGGAACCCGGATGACGAGCATCGGATTGTCCAGGAGACGCTGGAGCAGATCGAGTTCGCGGACAAGCTGGGTTACGACTACGTCTTCGATGTAGAGCACCACTTTCTCGAAGAGTACTGCCACTCGTCGGCGCCGGAGGTGATCCTGGGCGCGGTGGCGGCGCGGACGCAGAACATCCGCCTGGGCCACGGCATTGTGCAGATGCCGCCGAATCAGAACCACCCGGCGCGCGTCGCGGAGCGCATCGCCACGTTGGACCTGCTGTCGAACGGGCGGGTCGAGTTCGGGACCGGCGAGGGCGCGACGAGCACGGAGCTGGGCGGCTTCCTGACGGAGCAGCGTCTGAAGAAGGACGCGTGGGAGGAATCGACGCGAGAGTGCCTGCGGATGATGACCTCGACGCCCTATCCAGGCTACGAGGGCGAGCACTTCAGCATGCCGGAGCGAAACGTGATCCCGAAGCCGCTGCAGAAGCCGCACCCGCCGGTCTGGGTAGCGGCGTCGCGGCGGGAGACGGTGATGCTGGCGGGCCGTTTGGGGATCGGCGCGCTGGGGTTCGGGTTCGAAACGCCGGAGGAGGCGCAGGAGCGCGTCGAGCGCTACTACGAGCTGATCCGTGCCATGAAGCGGCCGCTGGGGCAGGCGATCAATCCGGCTCTCGTGACGCTGGGTAACCTGATGTGCGCGCGGACGGACGAGGAAGCGATGACGAAGGGGTTGAGCGGAGCGCAGTTTTTCGGGTTCTCATTCGGGTGGACACACGGGCCGGTGCAGCACGGGCACGACAACATTTATCGGGAGTTCAGACGGCGGGTCGAGAGCGCGGAGAGCACGGCGGCGGCCGAGGCGGCGGTGGGGGAGGAGCCGGAGGACGAGGGGGCGCGGGCGCTGCAGCGTGCAGGCCGGCGGGGGATGTTCATCGGGTCGACGGAGTACATCCGGGAGAACGTGCGGAAGTACGAGGCAGCGAACGTGGACATGCTGCTGTTCATCCTGCAATGCGGCGACCGCAAGCACGAGCACATCATGGAGTCGCTGGAGCTTTTCGCGCGGGACGTGATGCCGGAGTTCAAGGAGCGGCATCATTTGCAGCAGAGGTGGCGGGAGGGGCAGTTGGCGGGGGTTGAGTTCGAGATCAACTCGACGATCTAGCGCTGGTCGAATGGACGGGTTCTTGTCTTACGTTGCAACGCTTGCTTTGCAGCGCTCTCGCGCTGCTCGCCCCCGCCCCCGTTTGTTAAGGGACCCTGGGGGACACCCCCAGGCCCCCCGCGCATGGGCTGCGCCCCTACGTACCCTGCTGGCGTTACCAGGATCGCGACGGCCTCGAACTGCGTTGGGGCGTCGAAGACTTGGCGGGCGCTTCCACTCCGCGAAGGGCGGGCCTGCGCGAGTGCTGTCGTTTGGGCTTGTGCGCTTCGCCTTCTCTGAATCGATTCATTCCGAAGGGACACCTCTGTGGTGCCCCGCGCATGGGCCCTTCGACCCGGCTCAGGATGCACTGCGCCCCCGCTACTCCTGCTGGTTTTGCTGCCCGGGTTAGCGTCGAGTCTGAGATGGCGGGTATTGCTGACGTCAAGGATGCGGGGTTTCGGCAGGCGCTGGAGCGCGTCGATGAGTTGCTGGGGGATGGGGCGTACAGCGAGGCAGCGCGGTTGTGCGGGGAGACATACCTGACGTTGCTGAAGCTGCGGCCGGATTTTGTGCCGCCGCCGCCCAATCCGCGGAACCTGCCGCAGTTTCGTGACGACCTGCCGGAGAGCGGCTCGCGGTTGGCGGGTGGGACGGGCCGGACGGTGCGTACGGGGTGGCCGAATGGGGGCGGGCTGAAGGTTTTGTATTTCGAGGCGGGCGGGCCGCGGTTGAGCTTCGAGAAAGAGCGCTTCGGACTTTCGGAGGCTAGCTCGTATTTCGAGTTTTTGATCGAGGAGGTCGTGCGGGCGGAGCGGGAGTGATGGGGTGCGGACCGTACCCTAGCTGACGTCATTGGATGGCGTGCTGGTGGGCTTACGGACTCTGCAGGTTTCAACCTGCAGCGAGCGCGACGATACGCGTCGAAGGTGCCGAGGCTGGAAAGCCTCGGCTACGTCTTTAGGGGAAGGAACGCCTGGGCGTCGGCGGACTTCGTTGAGGGCGTTTGGTGATGGCGTGAGATTGCTGTGTCGACTGGCGCCTTCTCACAATGACGATGACAGCGGCGGGCGGACTTCGTTGGGGGCGTTTGGTGGCGGGTGTGAGATTGCCGCGTCGGCTGGCGCCTTCTCGCAATGACGATGAGAGCGTGGGGCGGACTTCGTTGAGGGCGTTTGGTGGCGGGTGTGAGATTGCCGCGTCGGCTGGCGCCTTCTCGCAATGACGGAACAGCGGCGGGTGGACTTCGTTGGGGGCGTTTGGTGGCGGGTGTGAGATTGCCGCATCGGCTGTCGCCTTCTCGCCATGACGATGGCAGCGTGGGGCGGACTTCGTTGGGGGCGTTTGGTGATGGTGTGAGATTGCCGCGTCGGCTGGCGCCTCCTCGCAATGACGATGACAACGAGGGGCGGACTTCGTTGGGGGCGCTTTGTGGCGGGTGTGAGATTGCCGCGTCGGCTGGCGCCTTCTCGCAATGACGATGGCAGCGTGGGGCGGACCGCAGTGCGATGGGTCCTAGATGACGAGGAACTCGTCGAACTGGTCCGGCAGGTCGTTGGCGTAGAGGACAACATCGCCGGGTGCACTGAGGGTTGAGAGGGTGCTGCGGGCCTCGTCGAGGCTCCTGACGACGTGGAGGGAGTTTGAGGGGAAGGAGGCCGCAAGCATGGCTTCGCGGATGCCGGCGGTCTGTTTCGGGCCGACGAGAAACGCAAGGTCGACGTTCCGGGCTGCGGCTGCGCCGATGCGGGCGTGATACGCGGCCTTTTCGCGACCCATCTCGATGAGGCCGGGCGTGACGAGGATGCGGCGCCGCGGGGCGTAGCGGCCCAGGACCTCGATGGCGCCGATGATGCCCTCCGGGTTGGCGTTGTAGGCGTCATCGAGGATCGTGATGCCGCCGGCCTCCACGGGTTGCAGGCGGTGGTCAGGGGGACGGAAATGGCGGATCGCCGCGGCCATGTACTCGATGTCGAGGCCGCAGCAGAGGCCTATGCCCATCGCCGCGAGGACGTTGACGGCGTTGTGGCGTGCCAGGAGCTGCGTGCGGACGTGCGTCGTCGAGCCGTCATGCGTGACGTCGAACTCGATGCCGGTTTCGGTCTCCTCGACGTTGGCGGCTTTCAGCGCCACGTCTTCTGATTCGGCGCCGAAGGAGATGATCGGCATGGCGGTCAGCTTCGACGCGCGGTCGCGAATTGCCGGGACGTCGAAGTTGAGGACGGCGGTGCCGCCTTCGCGGAGGCCGTCTACGATCTCGAATTTGGCTTCGGCGGTCGCTTCGAGGGAGCCGAAGCGTTCGAGGTGCTGGGCGTTGACGGTGGTGATCGCGCTCACGTCCGTGCCGCCGACGAGACGGCAGAGCCTGGCGATTTCGCCGCGCTTGTAGGCGCCCATTTCGACGACGAAGAATTCCTGGCCTTGCAGCGAGTCGTTCACGGTGCGGGCGATGCCGAGGGGCGTGTTGAAGCTGGCGGGTGTCTTGAGAACGCGGTGGCGGGCCGACAGGAGGTGCGCAACGAGCTCCTTCGTGGTGGTCTTGCCGGCGCTGCCGGTGATGGCGATGATGCGCGGATTTTGATCACGGAGCTTCGCGGCCGCCATCGACTGGAAGCGACGGCGGGAGCGCTCTTCCAGGGGCCAGAGGGCGAGATTCGCCAGCAGGATGACGTGGCCGGCGAAGAGGCAGAGGTCGGCGGTGACCAGCATTCCGAGCACTATCGCCGCCCGCGCGTCAATCAGGAGTCCGAGGCCGATGGCCAGCGCCACGAATGACGCCACCAACAACGCGGCCAAGACCTCGATGCGGCGGGCGCGAGCCGTCATGACGAGTGGCTTCTTGGCCTGCGGCCGGATGTTGAGTTGACGCCGCAGAAGCTGGGCACCGAAGCTAAGCCAGAACACGGCTCCAAGGAGGTCGAGGTTGGGGAAGCCGTCCTCCGCGGATCCTGCCGCCACGAGCGCGGCGGCGAATGCAGTACCTGCCACTACTTGCAACACCACACGTAGCGCGAGGTAGCGGTCCACATGCAACCCAAGCCACCGCGAGTACTGCGGCGTCAGGTATTCCTCGAGCTGGAGGATGTGGAGGAAGCGCCGCAGTCGCAGCAGCGTGAGCAGCGCCCAGGGCGCCAGTGCCAGGCCGAAGACGATCCAGGTCTCAGTCACGCGGTGAGCGCTCCGGTGTTAGTGGCGGAACGTCCGCCGATGGCGTCTTCATCCCAGAAACGACGTTACCGCCTCGGCGAAGGCCTCGGGCGGGTCGAGGAAGGGGAAGTGGCCGGCGCCTTCGAGTGTGACGAGGCGGGCGTCCGGGAGCTCGGTCATCGCCTCCTCGGCGACGCGAAGCGGGACTTCGGTGTCTTCGGTGCCCCAGATCAGAAGCACGGGCGCCTTCACGGCAGCCAATGCGGGCCGCCAG
>DASTLN010000107.1:0-20554 GCA_035714925.1 Dehalococcoidia bacterium
GGGACAGGGGACGGGGGACAGGGAACAAGGAACAACAGGGAACAGGGAACAAGGGACGGGGGACGGGGAACAGGGCGCGGTGGGCGCTTCCATACCGGGGGTTGTCGCTGGGCGACTCTGCGAGAAACCGCCCGGCATGGAAGAGGGTGAGCTCATAGGCATAGGCATAGCGCAGAGGGCAGAGGGTGCGTTTCCAAACTGAAGGTTGAAACCCTCAGCTTGGAAATAGCAGTTCAAAGTGTGGGGTGGCGGCACAAGAAGAGGTGACGGTGCAAGGCGGGAGCAGGGCATGTTCCAGAGTGTATAGCATGTTCAGGTCGGTTTGAGGGGTCAACTTGATTGAATCGATAGTTTTGCGCGATTTGGTGGCGGGCGCGGAGGGGTCGATGCGGCAGGGTGGCGGGGAGGTGTGCCCAGATTTGGGGCCGTCTGCCGCCTTGGGCGGGGGAGGCGATGGGTGAAAAGGGGCCGAAATAACCGGCTGATGGGACGATCAATTAGCGAAGGCGGCGAGGAGGGCGTTGGAGGCGGTGTCGGCGGGTCGATCTTGATTGAACCTCATGTTGGGGTTGAGCAAGGTGTTGACGGTTTTGGGGGCGATTAAGCTCGGCGTCCGTATCGGCGACGGGCTCTGGGCCAAGACTCGTAACGCCCTTTGGTTAGGCAGCCTGGTCCCCTAAGTCCCACTAAGCTGCCCCGCGTTACTCCCTCGCCACCACGGTGTCATACAGCCCGTAGTGCGTCAGCCCAGGGTGGCTGTCGATTCCCGTGTAGCGGAGCGACGCGTCTTCGTAACGCCGGAAAGCGAAGACGGCCTGGTTCATCTGCTCGGTGTTGAACACCTTTAGCCGCACGAGCAGGTGGAAGTCGTTCACCGTTAGGCCGGTGACGGCCAGAAACAGATCCGGTTCGAGCTTCGTGATGACATCTTGCAGCGTGTTCTCGCGGAAGTCGGTCAGGTACATGAAAGCAGGTATGCGTGTAGCGAACTTGATCAGCTTTTCCTGGACGAGCTTGCGCTTGGACTTGTATTCCTTCTCCTCGTCGCTGAGTTCCTTCTTTTCGCTCGGCGACAAGTCGCCATCCTTTACCTTCTTCTTGAGGTCTTTGATCTTCTCGCTCTTGTTGATGATGGTCTCAATGACGTTGTCGCCTAGCGCCCGCCAGCCCTCGATGCGCTCAACGGCCGCCATCGCCTCCGGATTGTCAATGATTCGGCGCAAGGTGTCGTTGTCGACGTTCACGAGCAGCGCGCTCTCCCACTTGCGAGCCAGCAGCGTTGCCGACGTACCCGCCATCGCAATGTCGAGAATGCCGCCGGCGTCAATCTGCGTCATGTTCGCGCCGTCGTAAGCTAGTACGGGTAGAAACGACACGAGGTCCTTGACCGCGTTCTCGGGGTTAGGCTCATTCGGCGACAGGCCTATCGCGTAGTCGGACAACTGTCGTAGTGCGCGCGTGGGTGCGAAATCGAATACAAAGCAGACAGGCTTCAGGATTTCTTCTTCGTTAGGGTTGTCGCCATTCGGGTTCTTGATGGACCACGGCGATTGCACGCGAAATGCAGCCTGGAAGTAGGTCTCCGGACTCTTGAGATTACGCAGCATCAGGATTGAAGACCACTGCGGTACGGTGACGCCTGTGGTGAGCTTGCCGCACGAGAGCGTGATGGTCTTGGTGTCGAATCCGCTGCCGATGGCTTTGCGGACGGGCGGTAGCGCCTCGATCCCAATTCCTGCCGACGTACCGGCCGCGACGACGACCTCGTACTCGTGCCAGAACACGTTTTGTTTCTCGGCGAGCAGGTTCGCCATCGCATGGCAGGCAGCAACGTTGGGGAGAAACCAGAACGAGTGCTGCAGGTACGGTAGCAGCCGCGTGTCTGAATACGGGAATGGCGGCTTGGTGCCCGTCCTTAGATGCTCTACAGAACGGGGTGTGTAGCCGCCGCGGATTATGTCGAGCCACTTCTGCACGTCGTCCTTGTGTTTGAACTGCGTGAGCACGCCCGCCCCCGTCGCCTCGAAGAACGCGTTGAGATCGAACTCGTCGAACTCCCCACCACTGGCAACCGCCAGTAGTTCATCGGGCATCTGGTAGGTCAGCAGGCGCATCTGCGGCAGTGCAGCGTAAGGGTTCGGCTCTCCCGGCTTCCTTGCCGCGAATGCTTCCCTGGCGCGCTGCTCATCCGTGTAGGTCCAGTTGAAGATCTGTTCCTCAATGAACTCGCCCGTGGCCAGCGCCCTGAAGGGTGTGCCTGAAAGATAGAGGTAGGCCTTCGTGGTTATGGGGAGAAAGTCCGGCTCTTTTTCGGAGAGCACTCCGAGGTCGTCGTTTACGTCCTCCAGGCCGGTGGCGTATTCGAGCTTGGCCTCCTGCTTCGCGACCGCTTCTTCCTCGCCCTCGAAAAGCTCCTTTGCGGTGTCACGCCAAGCGCCAAAGTGGTACTCGTCAAACACCACAAGGTCCCAGTTCACCGTGTGAATCCATTCGTTCTTGGGTTTGATGTTCCTAAACAGGTCGCGGCCGAGCAGGTCCTGAAAAGAGCCGAAGTAGACGACCGGCTTTCGGCGGTCAATCTTGGTTGGATTGAGGCCGGAATGGCGGGAGAGGTACTGCCAGCCGTCGAAGTCCACGTGTGATTCGAGGTCCGTCTGCCAGGCATCCTCGACGGCGGGCTTGAAAGTGACCACCAGCACGCGCTTGGCGCCAAGCTTCCGGGCGAGCTGGTAAGTGGCGAAGGTTTTGCCAAAGCGCATCTTCGCGTTCCAGAGGAAGCGCGGGACGGCGTGCATGTCCTCGTTCCAGATGGAATGGAAGTAGGCGTGCGTCTTGTCCACGGCCTCGGCCTGCTCACGGCGCATCGCGAACGTCTCATAATGGGTGGCGGTGTACTGCTGGCCGGCACGCATTTCGGCGATTGCCGTCTTCACGTCCTTGACCGAGCAGCCCATCCACTCCAGTTCGCTATTCACGAAGCCCTTCCTGGTAAGGGCAGCGCGTACATCGTGGTCGCTAAAGACGGTGCCGTCCTCGCGTTCGGCGGGCTCATCGAGCTCGATCCTGTAGTTCTTGATCGTCGCCGTCTTGAGCTGCTCGGCGACGCGCTGCTTCACGTCACGCGTAGTCTTTCCCACCTTGAGCAGACCCGCGTGCGCTTCGTCGTCAATGGAGTAGGCATAGATGCGCGGCCGGACTGCTGGCTTGGGCGTGAGGATCTCTTCGATCGTCTTACTCATCGTCGTTGGCAACTGCCTCATCGGTCCTCGCGCCGGTGGGGTCCATTGGGCGGACTATCTTCTCGACGAAGGCGATTTCATCAGCAGAGAGACCGTATTTCGCGTAGAGGTCCTCGTCCGCCCAATGCCTCGTCCACTCCTGGGTTGGCACGAACGAATAGACCCTGCGTGTCGTGTCTTGGGACGGCTTGTGCAGGAGAATCAGGAGGCGAGTCAACCGACAGGATAGGTAGGACAAGACGCTTTCAGCGTCACTTTTTGAGTCGAATGGGCCAATGCAGAGATACGTCTCCGAAGAGATGCTTCCCGGCTCGCCGAGGAACGGAGTGCTGATAATCCTGTGTGGGTAGGTATCGCGGTTGCCGGTCCCTGGAGCGGCTCTGCCAACATAAACCTTCCACTTGTCGATGAGATTGGTACCAGTCTTAAGGGACCTTCTTGACGTATATGCCTTACCGCCGTTTTGATAGACCAGCACGTCGTCGGGACCCTTTGCAAATTTGCCTTTGAACGTTGTCTCTAGCCCGAATGGCTTTCTAGAGCTCACCATCCGCTCAAAACGCTTGCTTTCAGGCAGCGAAAGCAAACGGCTTTGTCCGGTCTCTACGGCTACGACCTTCTGGAGGATCGAAAGCCCTTCATTGAACCGAATAAAGACGTCCACGCCCTCTTCAAGAAGCGGGCGGTCGGCTGTCGAAACGGGCCAGTCCTTGAAATTGGTAGTGACCCGGCAGGGCCCGGGATTGTCCCGGTCCCAAAGGAAGTAACAGACGCCGCCTTTGAGTCCCACCCCCGGGAAGACATCCGCGGCGCTCAGGTAGTCATGAATTGAGCGCAGGCGGTCGTCGGACAGCATGGCCTCTCTAAACTCGTCCAAACCCTTCCCGCCCGCAAACCAACGGGAAGGAATGACCAACGACAGGTAGCGCGGTTCGAGCTTCTTTGCCTGCTCTACAAAGAGCTGGTAGATGGGCGCTGCGCTTGTGCCGTAGCCGCCGTCATCCAACTGGTACGGCGGATTGCCGATGATCACGTCAAACTGCATGGCGCCTCCGAACATCTCTGCGAGCCGATTCTTGACTTCGTCAGTGTGGATGAATGCATAGGCGTGAGTCTCGAGGCCTTCCGCGCGGTCAAGGATGGCTCGCGGTGTACCGCAGTACGCGCACTTTGTGCCTCTCCACGTGTGCTCCAGCCGCTCGAACCAGATGTTGCCAGCATCGCTGAGGAAGCCCCTGGCGATGGAGTGCTCACCCTTGGCATGCTTCGAGCAATAAAGGCTGCGGCGCGCCAGCAGACTCGTGAGATACGTGGTGCCGATGCCGAAAACCTGGTTGGTTAGGATGTGATAGGCGCGCGTCTCAAGGTCTGGGATCTCCTTGGCCAGACCCTCAGTGAGGCGGCTCGTGATTTCACGGAGGAATACACCCGACTTCGTGCATGGGTCCAGGAACCGCACCGAACTGTCCGCCCAGATGTCGGCGCCACGGTTGTCGGCCGCCCACGCCTCGGCCAGCGTGTCCAGCATCCGGTTCGCGAACTCGGGCGGCGTGAAGACCTCGTCGTTGGAGAGGTTGGCGATGCAGGTCAGGACATCAGGATTTCGCCCGCGTAGGGAGAATGCTGCCTGCCCGTTCATGCGCCGTCCTCGGGTGCGCTGGTAACAGCCGCGCGCGCCAGTTCTCGTATCGTCATGGGCGGGAACGTCCTGACAGGTGTGAACACCTCGTGGTCGCCGGACCGGGCGAAGAACGATGTGTCCTTGACGAAATCCGACATCCCGGAGAGGCGGGCCAGGCGAAAGTCTCGCCGCTTGAACCTCCCTTTGCCCAGGGAACCCCACTCGGGGAAGGTGATAGATTCACCTTCGTGCGTGCACATCGTGATAGCGTCTCCGTGCACGAGGTTCTGCGAAAGTACGTATGCGGCAGCGCGATATAGCTCATCCGACCCATCTATATGCAGATAGTCGGCGAAGATTTCCAGCAAATTAGCCCGGCACTCCGCGATGTTGTCCGGCAACAGCTCGATGCCGTAGATGCACATCAGCGCGAGCAGGGCATAATACCTCCGCTCGAAGTCGGACTTGCCGTACTTGAGTTCTACGGCGGCAAGCTTGCGCCGCAGGACCTGCACGAGGAAGTTGCCGCTCCCGCATGCCGGCTCCAGGAAACGGGAGTCGATGCGTTCGGCCTCGTCCTTCACGAGGTCGAGCATCGCCTCGACCAGCCAGGCCGGGGTGAAGACCTCGCCGTGGTCGGCGACCCGTTGTTTAGACAGCACCCACCCGCTAATAGGGCGAATCCGGTCCGGAGGACCACCCCTGGCGCCTTCGGGGTGTGCATCTGGCTGTGCCAACGAGAACTCCGTCATACGCTGCCTCTGGTTCGATGCCAGTCTAGCAGGAGGGGCCGATGGTCATGTGCGGACGAAGGAGCTGCTCAAGTAAGGCGTCGCTTAGATACAGCTGGCGTCCGACCTTCGCCCGTGAGCCGGAAGGGCTGATCCATAAGGGTTCCTGACCCACTCCCATCTACCGAAACCGGCCCGAAACGGCTAACCTTGGTTGCTGAAACGGGGCCGAGTATTTCAGGGCTTAACGATGGAAGCAGCGACCCGACCCTCTGACGCCGATCACCGGCCGCAGCGGCGTCTTCTGCCGATCATCATCGCGCTGATGCTGGCGGTGTCGCTGGCGGCGCTGGACACGTCGATCGTGGTGACGGCGGCGCCGAAGATTGTCGGCAGCCTGGGCGGCATCGAGCTGTTCGGGTGGGTGTTTTCGGCCAACCTGCTGACGGCGACGGTGATGATGCCGGTGTACGGCAAGCTGGCGGACCTTTACGGCCGCAAGCCGATCCTGCTGTGGGGGATCAGCGTGTTCCTGGTGGGGTCGGCTTTGTGCGGACTGGCGCAGAGCATGGAGATGCTGATCGCGTCCCGGGCGCTGGTGGGGTTCGGGGTGGGGGCGGTGATGCCGGCGACGATGACGATCATCGGCGACACGTTCTCGATCGAGCAGCGGGCGAAGATGCAGGGCTTCTTCAGCGGGGTGTGGGGGGTGACGGCGCTGGCGGGCCCGCTGGTGGGGGGCATCGTGACGGACGAGATCAGCTGGCGCTGGATCTTCTTCGTGACGATGCCGCTGGGCGTGGCGGCGATCGTCCTGATCAATCGATTCTACAAAGAAGAGCACGAGCGGCGGCCGCACAAGCTGGACATACTCGGCGCGTTGCTGCTGGCGGGGGCCGTGGTCAGCCTGCTGCTGGTGCTGTTGCAGTTCGGCCGGCTATTCGGCTGGGCGGCGCCGGAGACGCTGTCGCTGCTGGCGCTATCCGCGGTGCTGCTGACGCTGTTCGTGTGGCAGGAGGGCCGGGCGCCGGAGCCGATGGTGCCGCTGGGGCTGTTCAAGAACCGCGTGGTCATCGCTTCGAGCCTTGCCGTGTTCATGGCGGGCGGGCTGGCGATCGGGATACAGTCGTACATCCCGCTGTTCGAGCAGGGCGTGAACGGGGGGTCGGCGACGCGCGCGGGGTTGATCCTGGCGCCGATGTCGATCAGCTGGATCTTCGGCGCGATGGCCTCCGGGCGCATGATCATCAAGCTCGGCTTCTTCCCGTCGGCGGTTACGGGCGGGTCGCTGCTCGTGGGCGGGGCGATGGGGATGCTGTTCGTGAGCGCGGAGACGTCGATCTACATCGCGTCGTTCGCGGGGTTCTGGATGGGCATCGGCATGGGGTTCATCATGAACGCCTGCGTCATCGCGGTGCAGAACTCGGTCGAGTGGGAGCAGCGCGGCATCGCGACGGCGTCGACGCAGTTCTTCCGCTCGATCGGCGGCAGCATCTGCGTCGCGGTCATGGGCGCGCTGCTCAACGCCCGGATGGCGGAACGACTGGCGGAGGTCCCGAACCTGCCGGCGGGCGAGAACGCCGACTCGTTGCTGACGCGGGAGAGCCGCGATGCGCTACCGGCGGCGCTGCTGGAGGCGATGCAGCGTGCGCTTTCGGCGTCGTTGCACGAGGTGTTCTGGTTCGTGATGCTGGCGGCGGTTTTGAGCCTGGTGGCGGCGTCGTTCTTCCCGAAGGGCAAGCTGGACACAGAGCGCGTGGCGCGGGCGCCGCAGGTGGCGGCGCGGGCGGAGGACGCATCGCCGGCGGCGGGCGGCGGGTAGCGGGCGGCGAGAGCGGCAGATAGCAGATAACAGGTAGCAGGTTTGGTCAGGCCGCGGCGCGTTCTTCGCGGTACGAGGAAGTGTGACCCCATGCGCCGCAGTCGCGCCACGCGTTGCGCAGGAGCAGGCCGAAGAGCGCGAGCGTCGACAGCGTAAACAACGGGAAGCCTTGCTTGTAGGCGAAGGCGAGGACCGGCAGGTGGCAGAGCCACATGACGGCTGCGATGGCGCCCCAGGGGCCGATGTCGCCGGTGGTGCGCAGCGTGTGGGCGGCGGCGAAGCCGATGGCGAGGCTGACGAGGAGCATGTCGTGGAGGTAGAGGTGCTGGTTGATCAGCACGGAGGCTACGAGGGCGACGGCCATGAGGGGGAGGAGGGTGGCCTCTCCCCCTGCCCCCTCTTCGCGAGCAGAGAGGGGGTCCGGAATTGGCCGCGGGCGGCCTTCGGGCAGGGCTGAAGACCCTGCAGCTACGCCGGCAGAGGGGATCTTCGCGGCGCGCCAGGTTGAGAGCGCGGCGGCGAGGGTGGCGGCGGTGAGGGGCCAGAGCAGCCAGTGCGGCGGCGTCTGGTCCTGCAGCAGGTCGACGAGGAGGCCGTTCAGGCCGAAGAGGTAGAAGGGCTGCACGCCGTTGGTCTCGACCCACCGCGTGCTTTCGATGAGGAAGCTGGGGTAGTCGCCGAGGACGTGCGGGCCGGCGACGCCGATCGAGAGCAGCGTCAGCGCGGCGGCGATGACGGCGAACGAGCCGAGGGCGCGCCACTGGCGCCGGTAGATGAGATAGAGGACCGCGAGCGCGATCAGGGGCGGCTTGACGAGGCCGAGGGTCAGGGCGGCGCCACTGAGGCCTTCGCGGCCGCGGAGCTGGAGCCAGACGAAGCCGAGCCAGGCGGCGACGACGAACAGCGTGAGCTGGTGCTGCAGGTAGACGTTCCAGACGGGCAGGGTCGAGATCCAGGCGAGCCAGAAGAAGATGACGTGGTCGCGTTGCGTGAGGCCGATGAGGCGCTGGAGCGCGACGCCGCAGCCGACGAGCAGGGCGAGGTTGACGGCGAAGAGGACGGCGGCGAAGGCAGCGACCGGGAGCAGGGACAGCGGCGCGATGAGGATGGCGACGAAGGGCGGGTTGAAGTAGGGCAGCGTCAGCTTGTCCTCGAAGCCGGAGCCGGAGACGTCTCGTTCCATGTCCGCGATGGCGTCGAGGTCGTAGACCTGATCCGCGTCGCCTTGCCAGACGAGCTGCCCGGCGGCGTAGAAGGCGACGTAGTCGGGGACCTCGAAACGGTCCTCGCCGGAGGCGGTGAGCCACTCGACGTGGTGGTTGGTGACCCAGGCGAAGTGGGAGACGGCGACGAGCAGCATGAGGCCGAGGAGGCCGCGCCAGGCGAGGCGGCCGGCGCGGGGATCGTGCTCGCGCAGGCGGTGCGTGAGGGGGGTTGTCATCTCGATTAGTTATCGGCAGGTTCGGGAGGGTTCGAGGGTGATAACGCGGAGGAACGGGGAGCGGGTCGTTAGGTAAGGACGGGGCGACGAGGTTGCTTCGCCGTCGCTAGGCGACTGGGTCGCAATGGCGTTGGTGACGGGACGGGCGTTGGGTGAGGACGGGGCGACGAGGTTGCTTCGCCGTCGCTAGGCGACTGGCTCGCAATGGGGCTGATGACGGGGATGGGGCCGCGATGGCGCGTTGGGTGAGGACGGGGCGACGGGGTTGCTTCGCCGTCGCTAGGCGACTGGCTCGCAGTGGGGCTGATGACGGGGACGGGGCCGCGATGGCGCGTTGGGTGAGGACGGGGCGACGAGGTTGCTTCGCCGTCGCTAGGCGACTGGCTCGCAATGGGGCTAGCCGTCCCGGCGTAGCCGCTAGTGGTAGCCGGCGCGGAAGGTGGAGTAGACCTTTTCGGTGGTGGTGATGAACTCGAGCATGGCGGGGCGGCCGTCCTGGGTGGCGGCGATGCCGCGCTTGATCGCCGGGACGATCTCCGAGGGGTCGGTGACGCGCTCGCCGTAGCCGCCGAGGGCGGTGGCGAAGGCGGCGTAGTTGCCGGAGATGTCGGTCGAGTCGAACTTCTCTTTCGATAGCTGCATCACCGGGATTTCCATGGCCATCGAGAAGTTGTTCATCAGGATCGAGAGGATCGGGATGCGGGCGCGGACCGCAGTCTCGAAGTCCATGCCGGTCATGCCGATGGCGGCATCGCCCCAGACGTTGATGCAGAGCTTGTCGGGGTGGGCCATCTTGGCGCCCATGGCGAGGCCGAGCCCGTAGCCGAGCTGCGTCGTCTTGCCCCAGCCGATGTAGCTCAGCGGCTCGGTCGTCTCCCAGAAGGGCGAGAGCTCGTCGCGCGGGCTGCCGGCGTCGTGCGTGATCACGGTGTTGGCGACGTCGACGGTGTGCATCAGGTCCCAGATGACGCGGTACGACTGCAGCGGCGTCTCGTCCGAGGTCAGGCGCGGCATCCACTCCTGCATCCACGGCTCTTTCTGGGACTTGATGCGCGACACGACCTCCTCACGGCGGCCGCGCGGTTTGCCGCCGAGGCGGTCGCTGACGGCGCCGACGAGGGCCGCGAGGGCCAGCTTCGAGTCGCCGATCAGGGCGTGCTCGGTGGGGATGTTCTTGTTGATGTCCATCGGGTCGACGGTGTTGTGGATGAACGTCTTGCCCTCGGTGGGGAAGCGGATACCGAAGCCGGTGGCGGTGAAGCTGGCGCCGACACCAAAGATGACGTCGGCGTCCTGGACGTGGTGGAAGACGGAGGCGGGCATCGCGACGCCGCCGGAGCCGAGCGACAGGGGGTCGTTCTCCGGAAAGGCGCTCTTGCCCTCGAGGCTGGTGGTGACCGGCGCCTCAAGGAGGTCGGCGAGCTCCCTCAGCTCGCCCCAGCCCCTGGCGTAGTGGACGCCCTGGCCGGCGTAGATCACGGGCCGTTCGGCGTCGATGAGCGCTTGCGCGGCGGCGTCCGTAGCGTCCGCGGCGGGCATCGAGAGCGCGCGCTTGGTGGGCGTGTATTCGAAGTCGGGGACCTCCTCGTTCCACATGTCGCCGGGGATTTCGAGGAGGACGGGGCCGGGACGGCCGTTGCGTGCCTGCGTGAAGGCGCGGCGCACCGAGGCGACGAGGCCGGCGGCGGTGGTTACCTGCTCGGACCACTTCGTGACGTGCTGGTAGTTCAGCGTGGCGTTGAAGGCAGGCCGTACCCAGCTCTGGGCGCGCGCCGAGCCGCCGGGGATGACGATCAGCGGCACGCACTCGGAGTAAGCCTGCGCGACGGCGCCGAAGGAGTTCTCGACGCCGGGGCCGCCCTGCATGCAGAAGACGCCGACGTTGTCACCGGAGGTCATGCGGCTGACGGCGTCTGCCATGTGTACGCCGGTGCGCTCCTGACGCACGATGATGGGGCGAATGTCGACCTCGGCGCAGGCTTCGATCAGCGGGTTGACGGGATAGGCGAAGAGGTTCTGGACGCCTTCGCGCTTCATGATATCGGCGATGGCCTGGCTGACTTTCATGGGTTACTCCTTGGCTGGCGCGTCAAAGCGTTTGGCTATTCTAGCCGAGCGCCCGGGTTGGAGAAATTTGGGCCAAGAAGGCCCGGCCCTTCGGGCCGCAAGGTCCTGTGTTTCGGGATGTGACAGGATTGGAAGGTGGCCGGTTACATCGGCGTCGATCGCTGGCTTCTGCCGGCACTCGGAACGCCGTGGCAGGTGGGAAGGGCGTTCGACCTGCTGAGACGCTGACGGCTACCCCAGCGTCAGCCGTCACTGGGACCGCGGGACGGTCGCTTTCGGCGGGGCGCAACGCGCCGGAGTCCTGCCATGGACGAGCGCGATCGTCGCGCGGATCACGGGGCTCGGCGCGTCCGCGTGGCATCCTCAGGCGACGGTTCTGTTAGATAGCGTCGATTCATGCCATCGCGCACTCGACCGAGCATCGTCTTGAACTGAGCCAGCTCGTTGTCGCTCAGGTCCTCGAACATCGTCGCCATGAAGTCTGCAACAGCGGGGATGAAGGCGGAACAGAACTCAACGCCTGCTTCTGTCAGTTGAATGTGGTTCGTGCGTCGATCGCCCGGGTTCATAGACCTTGAAACCATGCCATCACGCTCGAGGACATCGACGAGGTTGGTGATATTGCTGGGGCTGACACCGATTTCCCGGGTGATCTCGTTCTGGGAGAGACGGTGACCATCCGCGAGGTAGAGAGTCCGCAGCACCGTGTGTCGTGCGCTGGAAATTGGCTTCGGCTGGCCCAGGACTGTGAGGTAGCGTTCGACTGCCACGATGTGCACGCGCAGCGTATGCAGCAGGCTCAGGTAGGCTTCGATGGGCTCCGCGCTCAACCAGGGGAAGCGGTCCGCGTAACGCAACGCGGTTGCTCGAATACGCTCCTCCTCCGCCAGGTCTTCGATCAACTCACCATCCCCTGCGCAGGCTTCGTCGCCTGCCGCCGAGACCTAGCCTGGGCGACGAATTCGTCTGCACAAGCGAAACCGGTGCCCGCGGTCGAATTACAACACCGTGACTGGCTCACTCGCAACCGCTTGCAACCGCGCGCCTGCAGTAGTAGTGTAGCCGCGGTCTGGGGTCTCATGCGTATACGCAACTTCTTGGTATCATAGGTCATGTGTCAAAGAACGACGAGTTAGCTTGATGGACGGCCCCAGGCATCGTCTTTGACGCCTGATCCGGGAACACGGTTTGCGCGGGGAGCAAGACAACCGCTGTCCCAGCGGGGGAGGAAAAAATGAACGACAGCTACTGGTCCAGGGTTCTGAAAGCTCGGATAAGCCGCAGGCGGGCGCTGACCACGATGGGCGCCGCTGCTGCCGGAGCGGCCTTCCTGGCCGCATGCGGTGGTGACGATGACGACGGAGGCAGCGCGAGTCAGCCAACCCAGGCTCCCGGCGCTCAGCCAACTCAGGCTCCCGGCGCTCAGCCAACCCAGGTGGCTTTGGAGCCCGCGCCCAGTGAGATCAAGATCGGCGCGGTGGTGCCGCTAACGGGTCGCTACGCAGCGGGCGGCGCCCAGATCCAAAACGGTTATCAGCTGGCAATCGACGCAATCAACGCCGAGGGCGGCATTGAGAACCAGCGATACAGCGGGAAGAGCCTGCTCAAGCTGGAGCTGCTGGACGACGCGTCGGACCCGAACCAGACCGTGCAGCGCTTGGAGACTCTGTTCTCCCAGGACGTCATGGCCTATCTCGGCGGGTTTGGCAGCGACCTGCACGCCGCCGCGGCGCCGATTGCAGAGAAGAACAGCATCCCTTACATCGGCGTCGCCTTCGCGCTATACAAGATCCATCAGCAGGGCTACAAATACCTCTTCTCGCCCTTCGTGAAGTCGCCCGGTATCTCCAAGTCCTGGTTCGACCTGATGGACGCGCAGAGCCCCAAGCCGGCGAAGCTGGCCTTCTTCCCTGAGAAGACGGACTGGGGCGCGGAGATGCGCGACTACTGGCGCCAGGAGGCCTCGGCGCGCGGCTATGAGGTCGTGGTGGACGAGGAATACGCGCCCGGAGCGAGCGACCTTTCGCCGCTGATCCTGGCGGCAAAGTCGGCAGAGGCGGACGCCATCCTGTCGCTGCCGAACCCGCCGGACGGCGCGCTACTGCAGCGGCAGTTAAAAGAGCTGGATTACACGCCGAAGATCACCTTCATCGTCCGAGCGGCAGACGCGCCGACCTGGGGCACCAACTTCGGCAAAGACGGGGATTTCGTCATCGTTGCGCCGGGCTGGAGCCCGGACCTCAAGTACGATGGCGTGGCGGAATTCAACGCCGCGCACCAGGAGAAGTTCGGCACGCCGCCCGGTGCGGTCGCCGGCCCTGCGCAGGTAGCCGCGACGGTCCTCGCCGACGCGATCTCACGCGCCGAGGAGCTGACGCCGGACGGGATCAGGGATGCACTGGTAGCCACCGACCTGGCGTCGACGATCATGGGCCCCGTGTCCTTCAAGGACGACGGCAGTGGCGACGTGCTAAACGTCAGCGTCCAGTGGCAAGGCGGCAAGCTCGTCTCCGTGTGGCCGACTGACGTTGCCGGCGGCAGCCTGGTGTATCCGGCACCGCCGTTCGACGAGCGATGACGGACGGTCCTACACGGCCGGCGATCCGGGAAATGATCTTGAGCCTGGTCGTGCGCGCGACCGCGCCCGATTGATGGCGTCCGCTTCCGCGGCGCTCCTGCGTCTGGACAACGTCTCCAAGTCGTTTGGGGGCGTTAGCGCAGTCCGCAGTGTCGACCTGGAGGTCTCGGAAGGGGAGATTCTCGGTCTCATCGGCCCGAACGGGTCGGGAAAGACCACGTTGTTCAATGTGGTCACCGGCTTCCAGGAGCCGGATGGCGGTCGGATCACGCTGGGAGGTCGGGACATAACGGGCGCGAGGCCGGCAGCCATCTGCCGCTTCGGCATCGCTCGTACGTTTCAGATCGTGCGTCCCTTCCTTCACCTCACGGCGCTTCAGAACATCGCGGTGGCTCGCGCCTACGGGCGCCAGCCGGCGCGGGACAAGAAGCAAGCGGAGGCGGAAGCGTACGAGCTACTGGAGCTCATCGGCCTTGCCAACCAGCACGCGGCTCTGGCCAAGAGCCTGACGCTTGTCGGCCGCAAGCGACTCGAACTCGGGCGGGCGCTGGCGTCGCGGCCGCACGTCCTTCTGCTGGACGAATTGCTGGCCGGATTGAACCCGTCAGAGGTGCTGGCCGATCTCGACCTGATCAGGCGCATCCGGGATATGGGCATCACGGTGATCATCGTCGAACACCTGGTGCAGGCCGTGTTTGCCCTCTGCGATCGCGTGGCGGTGATGAGCGCCGGTGAGAAGATCGCCGATGACACGCCGGCGGCCGTGGCGTCCAATCAGCACGTGATCGATGCTTATCTCGGCGTAAGCCACCATGCTTGAGCTCGAAGCCAATGACATCCATGTCGCCTATGGCGACCTGACGGCCCTGTGGGGCGTCTCGCTCAAGGTCCATCAGGGCGAAATCGTTGTCCTGATCGGGCCAAACGGCGCCGGCAAGACGACGCTGATGCGGGCCGTCGCCGGCCTGCAACCGCCCTATCGCGGCCAAATCCTGCTCGACGGTGAGTCCGTGCAACAGATGCGGTCTCATCAGCTGGTCGATCGCGGCGTCGTCCTGATTCCAGAAGGCCGGCGCTTGTTCGCCGATATGACGGTCCTGGAGAACCTGCTGCTGGGCGCCTACGCCCCGAAGGCCCGCAAGTCGATGTCTGAGACGATTGATCGCGTGTACACGGTGTTCCCGGTACTGGCCGAGCGCGCCAGCCAGGCTGCCGGTACGCTGAGCGGGGGGCAACAACAGATGCTTGCGATCGGCAGAGCTCTCATGGCGAAGCCCCGCCTCCTGCTCCTTGATGAGCCTTCCCTCGGCCTTGCGCCGCTCGTGGTCGCAGACATTTTCGACGTGGTGCGGCAGATCAACCAGGAAGGCGTCACGGTCCTGTTGGCGGAGCAGAACGCGCGCATGGCGCTTGAGCTGGCGCAGCGGGCCTACATCCTGGAAGAAGGCAAGGTCAGCGGAGAAGGCACTGGCCAGGAAATGCTCCAGGCCGATCACGTCCGGCGCGCCTATCTGGGGCAGGTGAGTCCGCTGGAAAGCGCGCCGGAGGCATGAACCTGGAACCGGTTATTCAGAACCTCGTCTTTGGCCTCTTCGTTGGCGGCCTCTACGGCATTGCGGCCGTCGGACTCTCGCTGGTCTTCGGCGTGCAGAAGGTCCTCAATGTTGCCCACGGTAGCCTGATCATGCTGGGCGGCTATGCTACCTTCTGGCTCTTCACCTGGTACGGCATCGATCCGTTTCTTTCCATCTTGCTCACCGGCCCGCTGCTGTTTGCTTTTGGCATGGCGCTCTACCTTGGCATGTTCCAATTCATCACCCGGTTGGGCGAAGAGGAGCGGATCAAGAACTCGCTGCTGATCAGCTTCGGTTTGACGCTGGTGCTGGAGAACGTGGCGATCCGGCTCTGGACCGCGGATGAGCGCGCGGTCACGACGAGCTACGCTGGCGATGGCATCACGATTGAAGGCATTGCCTTCCCATACACGCGCGTCGCAAGCCTGATTGTCGCCGCGATCGGCGTTTTCGTCCTGCACACTTTCCTGACGCGGACGTTTGCCGGCAAGGCCATCCGGGCGACGTCGGAGGACTGGGAGGCGGCGTCGCTGATGGGGATCAACGTCCAGCGCACATACGTCGTCGCGTTTGCTCTCGGCACGGCCATGGCGGGTATGGCCGGCGCGCTGGTCAGCGTTAGCTACCTGGTGGCGCCGAGCATCGGGCTGGCCTGGACGCTGAAGGCGCTGGTCGTGGTCGTTCTGGCGGGCATGGGTAGCATCCTGGGCGCGTTCGCGGCCGGAATCCTGCTCGGACTTGTAGAGGCGTTGAGCATTTACGTCGTCGGGGCGTCGTATCGCGAAGTCGTCGGCCTCTTGCTGTTCGTGCTGGTGCTTCTGGTGCGGCCGCAGGGCTTGTTCGGGAGACACTGAGTGCGGGCGGCAAGGCGGCTGGCAAAAGGTGAAGCCTACCAGCGGCTGACGAGCCTGCTGAAACCGGCCGTCATCGCCGTCATCGTGGTCGTCGCGCTGCTGGTGCCGCAGTTCACCGACCGCCGCGACACGCTCAACCTGCTGTTCCTTGTCTACCTCTACGTGACCATGGCGCAGAGCTGGAACATCCTTGCCGGGTACGCGGGCCAGATCAACCTGGGTCATGCGGCGTTCTTCGGCGTTGGCGCCTGGACCACGCGCGGACTGTGGACGGACGAAGACGTGCCGTTCATGGTCGCGTTCTTGATGGGCGGCCTGGTAGCGATGGCGTTCGCCATCGTCTTCGGCATCATCACCTTCAGGCTGCGCGGCGTCTATTTCGCGATCGGGACGCTTGCTCTGGCCGAGGCGATGCGGCTGACGGTTGCGAACCTGTTGCCTAACATCGAAGCTTTGCCGGGACCGACAATCGCGCGTTACGAGCTCGAGCCTCGCTACTACCTGGCGTTGGGACTGGCGCTATTCGCTGCGGCAACAGTCTTGCTACTCCCACGACTGCGGATCAGTCTCGGCGTCCTCGCCGTACGAGAGGACGAGGCGGCGGCGGAGGCGTCGGGCGTTAACCCGCTGCTGCACAAGCTCTTCGCGCTGGCGCTAAGCAGCTTCTTCGCCGGGTTAGCGGGCGGTACGTTCGCTTTCTACCACGTCAGCTACTATCCGTCTTTCACTTTCAGCTCCGTCTGGACCTTCGACGCGGTGCTTGCCACGTTCATCGGCGGCATCGGCACGGTGGCCGGGCCGATTGTTGGAGGAGTGTTCTTCATCTTTGTGAGAGAGCGCCTCGCCGTCTCGCTGGTCGAGGTGCACCAGATTATCTTTGGAACCTTATTTATTCTGGTTGTTTTGATATTGCCCGGCGGCCTTGTCGAAGCCTGGTCCCGACTGCGGCGGCTGGCGACGCGTGTAATTCGCTAGAAGTTGGCCTGTTGGGGCTCGCGAACGGACATGAATCTCGAGCCAGGGAGTCGAAGCGATGCTGAGCAAAGAGGAAAACGAACTTCTAACAAAAGTGGGCCCCGGCACACCGATGGGCGACCTGCTGCGCCACTATTGGATGCCTATTGCGGCTGTCGCCGAGCTGGAGGACAACCCGACCAAGGCAGTTCGGCTCCTCGGTGAAGACCTGACGCTCTTTCGCGATGGCAGCGGCATCTTCGGCCTGGTCGACCGGCATTGTCCCCACCGCCGTGCCGACCTCAGCTACGGCATGGTCGAAGATTGCGGCCTGCGCTGTAGCTACCACGGCTGGCTTTTCGACGAGACCGGCCGCTGCCTCGATCAACCCTACGAGGAGATGGCGCGCCCTGAGGCGAACTACAAGGCCCGCGTGCGAGTTAAGGCTTACCCGGTAGAGGCCAAGGCCGGCCTGATCTGGGCCTACCTGGGCCCCGAGCCGGCGCCGCTGTGCCCCACCTGGGAGCCCTTCACCTGGGAGAACGGATATATTCAGATCGTCCTTTCGGACGTCCCATGCAACTGGCTGCAGGGCCAGGAGAACAGCATCGACCCCGTGCACTTCGAGTGGCTGCACTCGAACTGGGCCCTGGCGCTAAAGGGCGCGCGCGAGGGCGCCAATGTACCGAAGCACCTCAAGATCGGCTTCGACGAGTTCGAGTACGGCTTCGTCTACCGCCGGGTCATGGAAGGTGGCTCGGAGGAAGACGAGCTGTGGAGCATCGGGCGCACTTGTCTGTGGCCCAACTGCCTGTTCACGGGCGACCATTTCGAGTGGCGTGTGCCGATAGACGATGAGAACACGCTGAGCGTCGGTTGGTTCTACAACGGCGTGCCGGCGGAGCGGCGCCCCTTCAAGCAGGATCGCATTCCGTACTGGTACGCGCCGGTGCGTGAAGAGACCAGCGGCCGCTGGATTACCAGCCACGTCATGAACCAGGACTTCGTTGCGTGGGTCGGCCAGGACACCTTCGCCGACCGCACCGAGGAACACCTGGGGGAGAGCGACCGCGGTGTCATTATGATGCGGCGGCGCTTGCTGGACGACATGAAAGTGGTAGCAGACGGCGGCGATCCCAAGGCGCTGGTGCGCGATCCAGAGCTGAACCGCTGCGTGCCGCTGCCGATCATCGGACGCTCGGGGTTCATCGAAGGTACGCCGGCCGGTGTCACATTCGGCCCTGGCCAGACCGTGTCACCCGAGGGCGACTTTCTCTTCCTCGCCGGGCAACCCGAAGAGATCAGGCTCGCCTTCATCGAAGCGATGGGCATTCGGCCGGCCTCCGCGGGGAGGGAGTGACGATGGCAACTTTCGTACTGGTGCACGGCGCGTGGGGCGGCGCCAGCGTCTGGCGTAGCTTCGCGCCCTTGCTGCGCGAGAAAGGGCACGAAGTCTTTTATGTCTCGCTGACCGGTCTCGGCGAGCGTTACCACCTGGGCCGGCCGGAGACCAACCTCTCGACGCATATCCAGGACGTCGTCGAGCTGGCGGAGTACGAGGACCTGCACGACATCGTCCTGGCCGGCGCCAGCTACGGCGGCATGGTAATCACCGGCGTCGCCGACCGCATCCCAGAGCGCATCGCCCACCTTGTCTACCTGGACGCCTTCCTGCCGCGCGACGGCCAGGCGCTGGTCGACATGGACGGGACACGCGGTGGCAGCGGCGGTATCCCCTTCGAGGTCCAGGAAGACGGGTTCCGCGTCCTGCCGAAGATGCCGCCGGGTGTGGAACGGCCGCCAGGCCTCATCCCGCGTGGCCAGCCTGTGGAGACATTCCAGGAGCCGGTGCGGCTCTCCGTCCCGCTGGAGCAGCGCGCCTTCACGCGCACCTACGTCAAGGCAGGCCTGGGCATGATGCCGGGCATGCCGCGAGGCCCGCGCGTGGACATGTTCTGGGAGGCGGCAGAGCGAACGCGCGAAGACCCCGCCTGGCGTTACTTCGAGCTTCCCGCCTACCACGGTCTGTACACGGAGCTGCCCGCGACAGTCGCGGGAATCCTGCTTGACCTGGTGAATCCGCCGCAGTCCCCCTGGTTCCCGCAACCAGGGCCTTGAGACGATTGACCAACGACGAACGTGCGAACTACTTCGGGAGTTGCGGCGCGTCCGCCGGCGGCTCAATCGCCAGGCCGTTGAGGACGCAGCCCATCATCGAGTAGTAGCCGACCGTGCCGAGCAGCTCGACGACGCCGGCGTCACCGAACTTCGCGTGGGCGGCGTTGAACAGTTCATCGCTGAGCTTGTGGTCGCGCAGCAGGCCCTGGGCCACTTTGACGGGCAGCGCTTCTTCCTCGCTGAAGCCTTCGGGCGCCTTGCGGTTTGCGATGGCATCGATCGTGGCGTCGCTGATCCCCAGCTCGCGGGCCATGCGGGCGTGGCCGGCCCACTCGAATCGCGCGTCGACCTCTCGGGCTGTGGCCATGATGGCGAGCTCGCGCGTCTTGTCGGGCAGCGTGCCGTCGAAGCGGATGTAGCTGCCGACGTGGGCGATGCGGTAGGTCAGCTCCGGGTTGTTGAGGAAAGCGGAGAAGGGCAGGCGGACGGCGCCGCGTGTCTTGGCCAGGTAGTCGTGAATCTCGCGCTTGTCTTCGGGCAGGGCGTTACGGTCCAGGACCTCGGGTAGGCGTGGCATCTAGGGTCTCCTTGCGCTGGAAAGGCTGATACGGGGCAAGCCGATCTTAAACCGGAGACGGCCCTAGAGTCCCGCGCCCTGGCGCGATGACAAAAGGACGGGGCGAAAATTCTCTCGACGATTGGGAATCCATGGGCGCGGGGGGCTCGTACATTAAGAAGACGGAGCCCTTACAAGAAGGGCCCCGTCCGGGGAGCGCCGTCCGCTGCTACTGGTCAGTTGACGGCAAAATCAGTATACACATCAAGACAAGCCCCTCTATTGGGGCTTTTTATTATTTAAGCGTCTAAAGTTTCGGACAAGCGATCTCAGACACCCTACCGCCAGCGGATGACGGCGCGTTCAATCACGCCGACCAGCAGGAACAACCCCAGCGAGAGCACCGAAATCAGGAACACTGCGGCCAGCACCATATCGGTGCGGAACGAGTTCTTCATCTGCAGGATGTAGATGCCCAAGCCTTCGCGCGCGCCGCTCCATTCGGCGAAGACGGCGCCGATCATGGCGTAGGTGACGCTGATGCGCAGGCCGGTGAAGAGGTAGGGCGTCGCCTGCGGGACTTTGAGCAGGGCCAGCGTCCTGAGCCGGCCTGCGCCGAGGGTCCGCATCAGGACGAGCGCTTCCTCGCTCGTCGCTGCCAGGCCGGAGGCGAAAGCGACGGTGATCGGGAAGAACGTGTACAGCGTGACGACGAGGATCTTCGGCGTGAGGTCGAAGCCGAACCAGAAGATGATCAGCGGCGCTATGACGACAACCGGCAGCGTCTGCGAGCCGACGAGCAGCGGGTAGAGAGCGCGGCGCACCGGGGCGAAGGCGTCGATCAGCAGGGCCAGGCCGATGGCCACAACGATGCCGAGGCCGAGGCCGAGGACCGTCTCCTTTAGCGTTACGAGCGAGTGGCCCCAGAGCAGCTCGCGATTGCGCAAGCTGGCCTCGAGGATGTGGCTGGGGGGCGGCAACGTGACGCGGCTGATGCCC
>DASTLN010000108.1:0-10660 GCA_035714925.1 Dehalococcoidia bacterium
TGCGACAGCTTCCCCCTCTCCTCGCAAGGAGAGGGGGCGCGGCACCGCGTCAGATAGATTGTCCGGAGCGAGGCAGTAGATGGAACCGATAAAAACGATCAGGGCGCAGGCGATGCCGCTGAACCGCGCCGACGTGGACACGGACCAGATTATCCCGGCGAAGTACCTCAAGCTGGTCGAGCGCACCGGCTTCGGCAGGTTCCTCTTCGACAGCTGGCGCAAGGACGAGTCCTTTGTGCTCAACGACCCCGCGTACGCCAACGCCCACGTGCTGATCGCCGGGCCGAACTTCGGCTGCGGTTCCTCTCGGGAGCACGCGCCTTGGGCGCTGGAGGACTACGGGTTCAAGGCGGTCATCGCGCCGTCCTTCGCCGACATTTTTCGCAACAACTGCGCGAAGATCGGCCTGCTGCTGATCACGCTGCGCCCGGACGAGGTCGATATCCTGATGCAGGCGGCTGAGCAGAAGCCGGAGAGTATCGTGACGGTCGACCTGGAGACGCAGAGCGTTCAGTTGGAGGGCGAGGAGTGGTCGATGCACTTCGATATCGACCCGTTCCTGAAGCACTGCCTGCTGAACGGGCTCGACGACATCAGCCTGACGCTGCAGAGCGATGCCGACATCTCGAAGTTCGAGGCGTCACGTCCGGGGTTCTTGCCTACAACGACGGCGTAGTCCCGCGTCAGCAACGGGCGAGGGGAGTCCCCGGTATGCCCACGAAAGACGAACAGAAGGAACAGCAGCGGCGTCAATGGGGCGCCAACGCTGCGAGTTGGGACGCACAGCATGAGCGCCTCGAGAAGGAGATGGCTGCCGTCTCGGAGTGGTTGTGCCGAGAGGCAGGGCTGCAGCCGGGCATGCGGGTCCTCGACATGGCGTGCGGCTCGGGTCACCCCGCGATCGATGTCGCGAGGCTGGTGAGCCCGGGCGGCAGCGTGGTTGCCACCGACTTTGCGGCCAAGATGGTGGAAGCAACGCGGCGACGCGTCGCGGCGGCCGGCCTCGACAACGCCGAGGTGCAGATCATGGACCTCGAGGAGATCGACTATTCGGACGAGAGCTTCGATGCCGCGACCTGCCGCTTTGGGTTGATGTTCTGCCCTCAGCCCGAAAAGGCGGTGGCGGAGGTGCGTCGGGTATTGAAGCCTGGTGGACGCTTCGTGCTATCGGTCTGGGATGAACCGGGGGAGAGCCCAGGACAGACCGTGCTGGGCGAAGCGATGCGGCGTATTAGTCTGCCTCCGGCGCCGGTCGATTTCGATGCGCCCGGCGTGTATCAGTTGGCGCCGCCAGGTAAGCTGCAGCGGTTGTTGGAAGACGCGGGCTATCGCAGCGTCCGGGTCGAGCCGCTGCCCCAGGAGGCCGTGTACGAGTCGTTCGACGCGCTGTGGGGCAGGGCCATGGCGAGGCCGGGCGCGCAACGGGCCGAGATCGAGGCAATGTCCGCGGCGGAGACGCAGCGTCTAAAAGACGCGCTCGCGGAGGTTGCCCAGCCTTACACGAGCGACGGCGTTATCCGGCTACGCATGACTCCGCTCTGCGCGGTCGCGACGAAGTAGCGTTGGCCGAGGTCGTCGAGTGGGTGGTGGTCGCGAGCACGCCTGAGACGCTGCTTGGTCTGATCCGGGACTATTCACAAAGGCATCGTTTCCTGCCCGAGGGGTGGCGTTATCTGCGTCCGCTGAGCGAAGTGACGTCCGGCGCCGGCGCGCAGATCGAGATCAAGGCGCGGATCGGGCCAATCGCGACGACGCATGTGCTTCAGCTGCACAGGGAGGGTGACGACTTCATCGACGAGGGGCCGCCGGGCGGGGAGAACTACCTGACGCAGTGGACGGTGCAGTCGCGCGGAGAAGACGACTTTGAAGATGGGGGAGACCCCCAAGCCCCCGCTGAAGGGCGTTTCGAACCTTATCCGCAGGCGGAAACGCCCGCTGCTACGGTACGGGAAGCGTGGCGGCCGATGTCCGTTGTGCAGGTAGAGATGCAGTTCATGTACGGCGGGCTGATGGGCGAGTTCTTCGCGCGACGCCGCATACGAAGAGCTTTGCGGGAGATGCTGCAGCGCCTGAAGGCGATCGCGGAGGCCCGTTAGCGGCGGCTGGGCTATATTTGGGCGATTCGAGTTTCAAGCATTCGCGGCCGGGAGGCCGGGGCAGGGGATAAGCATGAGCAGCTTCAACATTGCGGTACTGCCGGGGGACTACATCGGGCCGGAGATTACGGAGGAGGCGCGCCGGGTGCTCGAGGCCGTCGGAAAGCGCTTCGGGCATGAGTTCAGGTTTCATGAGGCGCTGGCCGGTGGCGCCGCGTACGACGCGCACGGGGAGCACCTGCCGCAGTCGACGCTGGCGACCTGCGAGGCGGCGGACGCGATCCTGAAGGGACCGTTTGGCGGTCCGCGCGACGAGATCAACCACCCCAAATGGCAGGGCGTGGAGCAGAACGCCATCCTGCCGTTGCGCAAGCACTTCGACCTGTACTTGAACCTGCGACCGGTGGTTGTGCCGGACTCGCTGCTGTTCCTTTCGCCGCTGAAGGACGAGTTCGTCAGGGGGACGGACATGCTGATCCTGCGCGAGCTGGCGTCGGGTATTTACTTTGGGCCGCGGGGCGAACGCGTCATCGAGGGGCCGCATGAGCGAACGATGCGCGAGGTCTGGGATACGGAGCAGTACAACGAATACGAGATCGAGCGCATCGCGCGGGACGGGTTTCGGTTGGCGCAGGCGCGGCGCAAACACCTGACGCTGATCGCGAAGTCGAACGTGATGTCGACGGGGCTGTTCTGGCGGGAGGTGGTGGGGCCGATCGCGAAAGAGTACCCGGACGTGACGCTGAACTACATGCACGTCGACGCGGCTTCGATGGAGCTGATCGTGCGGCCGACACAGTTCGACGTGATCGTGACGTCGAATATCTTCGGCGACATCCTGTCGGACGAGGCGGCGGGGCTGCTGCGGTCGCTGGGGATGGGGCCTTCGGCGTCGCTGAACGAGAAGGGGTTCGGGCTGTACGAGCCGATCCATGGCTCGGCGCCCGACATCATGGGGCAGGGGAAAGCGAACCCGCTGGCGACGATCCTGAGCGCGGCGATGATGCTGAGGCTGTCGTTCGACCTGCCGGAGGCGGCGGCGGCGGTTGAGCAGGCCGTCGACAAGGTGCTGGCGGAGGGGGCGCGGACGCCGGACATTGCGTCGGCGGGAGAGGCGGTCGTGACGACGCAGGAGATGGGGCGGCGGGTGGCGGAGGCGGTTGGGGGGCGCGTAGGTAACGCCTGGGTCCGTATCTGACCTCGGGGCGCCGAAGGCTGCGCGTCCTGCGCCCGCCCTATCGGTTGGGCTTGTTCGCTTCGCCTTCTAATGAAGACTACATTCCGAGGGGACACCCCTCGGGCTCCCCGCGCAGGGGCTGCGCCCCTACTGACCCTGCTGGCGTTTGGCGAGGTGCGGGGGTTGAGCCTCTCCCTCGCTGCCCCTTCCACTCCGCGAAGGGCAGGCCCTTCCACTCCGCGAAGGGCAGGCGCGCATCCGTCTCCTTGCGAGGAGAGGGACTGGGGACGATGTGATGTTGGTGGACTGCGTTGGGGCGTCGAAGACTGCGCGTCCCTTCCACTTCGCGAAGGGCGGGCCTGCGCCGTCGCTGTCGCTTGGGCTTGTGCGCTTCGCCTTTTATACACACTTATTCCTGAGGGGAGACGTCTCTGGGCGACTCTGCGACCCTCGGACTCCCCGCGCATGGGCTGCGCCCCCGCTACCCCAGCTTGCGTATGAGTTAGACGGGGCGTTTGAATCTCTCCCTCGCTTGCCCCTTCCACTTCGCGAAGGGCAGGCGTGCGCCCCTCGATTGAAGTCATGCTGGTCGTGTGGTGCGCTGCGTGGCCCCACCCCGGATTGCCGCGCCTCGCTGCCGCGATGGCTCGCAAGGGCGGAGGGCGGGTGGAGGATGAGGCGCTGCTTAGGGTGAGGAGGCTTGATTAGCGCCTCACCCTAACCCTCTCCCCCGGGGAGAGGGGATTTCAGCCGAGTTGGCTCTGCTTCTGATTCTTATGGGAACTAATCGTGGGGCAGCGTCGTCTTAGCACTGAACACGTCCCACTGGACGGACGATACTGAGGTGAGACTATGAAGAGTAAAACGGTACGTATTTTGGGGTTGGGAGCGTTGGGGGTGATCGCCGCGGTGGCGATTGCTTGCGGCGGGTCGGCGAATGACGAGGACTTTGCGAGCTCGTCCGGTAGCACCGGGGGCTTCGGGGTCTCGCAGGGCGCGCCGGCCGATGGCGACGATTCGTTTGGCCGGGAGCCGCTGAGTGAGAAGGGCGTCGGGAGCTCGGCGGAAGAGGCGCCGCGGGCGGTGGCCGATAGCGCCGCGGGTGGCGGTGTCGCCGCTTCGCCGGGCGGCAATCCTGCCGGGGCGCTGCAGAGCATCGACCGCAAAATCATTCAGACGGCGTCGTTGCAGTTGCAGGTCGAAGAGGTGGGCGTGGGCTTCGAGGAAGTCGGTCGAATCGCGACGGCGGCGGGCGGCTTCGTTGCCAGCTCCAGCTTCTCGTATCGCGACGGCGACGAGGACCAGAAGCTGCGCCAAGTGGCGTCGGTGACGATCCGCGTGCCGGCGGAGGTCTACCCGGGCGTGCTGAGCCAGCTTCGCGGCCTGGCCGAGACGGTGGACTACGAGGAGTCGAACGCTTCCGACGTGACGGAGGAGTACACGGACCTGCAGTCGCGGCTGCGCAATTTGGAAGCCACCGAGACTCAGCTTCTCAGACTGCTGGAGCGTGCCAACACGATCACCGACATCCTGACGGTGCAGGACCGCCTGAACAACATTCAGGGCGAGATTGAGTACGTGAAGGGCCGCCTTCAGTTGATCGGCGACCTGACCGACCTGGCGACCGTGTCGGTGCACCTGCGCCCCGTCGATGGCGCGCCTTCGAAGCTGGGCGGCAGCGACGTGAACCTGGGCGAGACGATTTCGGAGGCGTGGGACGACAGCCTGGCGTTCCTGGGCAACATCGCTGAGGGCGTGCTGACGGTGGTGGTGTTCGCGTGGTGGGTGCCGGTGATCGGCGTGCCGGCGGGGGCTATCGCCTACGCGGCGAACCGTCGCGGTACCAGGGCTCCGAGGGCCGTCGACTAGCGAGCCGTCAGGTTACGAAGGCTTCGTCAGAGGCCCGTCCCCGGAAGGGGCGGGCCTCTTCGTGTGCGCTATAATCGCGAGAGGTTGCTTGGTGCGTACAAGTGTTCTAGGATTGCTACATGAGTTTGAACAGTCATATCGAATGGACAGAGGCAACTTGGAACCCGGTTACGGGCTGCACACAGGTATCTCCAGGTTGCGCGAATTGCTACGCGAAGACGTTCGCTGAGCGGTTCCGCGGTGTTCCGGGTCATCCGTACGAGATGGGTTTCGACCTCACGCTGAGGCCGGAGCGACTAGAACAGCCGTTGCAATGGAAGAAACCGCAGTTGATCTTCGTCAACAGTATGAGCGACCTCTTCCATGAAGACGTCCCCGATCATTTCGTGCGGCAGGTCTTTGACACGATGGAGGCTGCCCACTGGCATCGGTTCCAGTTGCTCACGAAGCGGCCTGAGCGCCTTGTGAGCCTCGCGCCCACGCTGAAATTCCCTGAGAACCTGTGGGTTGGAGTCTCAGTTGAGAACCAGCGGTGGACTTCTCGTATTGATGAGCTGCGGAAGGTGCCTGCGGCAATACGTTTCTTGTCGTGCGAACCATTGTTAGGGCCGCTGGCAGAACTAAACCTGTCGGACATCCACTGGGTCATCGTGGGTGGAGAAAGCGGTCACCATGCCCGACCTATGAAGGCTGATTGGGCCCGAGAGATAAGGTCACAGTGCCAGGAAAAAGGTGTGCCCTTTTTCTTCAAGCAATGGGGGGCGCATGACGAAGAAGGCGTGCGACGTGGTAAGTCCAAGACGGGACGACTATTGGACGATCGAACTTGGGATCAACTTCCCGCCAAGGAGCCGAGGATCGCGTTTTCATGACATCCCCCGGTACTTCTGGAAAATAGATCGGACAATGTTCTCCGCGACTGGTTTCTGCGAAGCAAAGTACAAGTAATACACGATAGCGCCTGTGGAATTCCTCATCGGAAGGGGCAACGGCACATAACTGAAGCCCGCGACCTGACGGAGTCTTTCTCTGAAGGCCCTTGACAGCTTGTCGTTGGCATTCTGCGGTTTCAACTCGAGATCGAAGAGCGTCTGTCGAGGGTCATAGAGTTCGGCCTTCCAGCTGTCATCCCCCCAGTAACGATTCATCCTCTCCACTTGTGCGGGCGATGCGTGGGCCGGATTTGTCCACAGGATGTTCATGTTCATGTCCATCACTGGAAAGTTCAGGAACAAGTCGATGCTGTGCATGCTCCCAGCCGTCTGTATCAGATTCCAGTCGAGATGCAAGCCATACGGATCGAGGAGGCAAAGCGCTCGTCGGTAATTGGAGAACTGGGCTCTCGGAAATACCTGCGAGGTCATGATCTCGTTGCAGTCACCTTGATAGGTGAATACGTCCGCACGGTCTCCAACGAGTTCTCGAAGGCTTTCGATTTTGGCTCCCTCGATGTCAATGAAGTGATATTCCTTGAATGGCGGGTCAACATTTAGAGCATTAAGAGGACTGCCCTGGATGAATTGCCCTGTTTGTCTGGAGATGTGGACCCCGGGGCCGGCAAATGCATCGACATAGATGTGAGTTAGGGCCGGATTGCGTTGTGCCGACAGGATTGTTGAGTAGCTCCCAGCATACTGACGGACGATATCGAGCTTGATTTCTGACCAATACCCGACCTCGTCGTAGCGCATCGTCATCGAAATACCCCTCTGCGTAGATGGCAGGATTATACACAACTATGAGAATAAATGTGCTATCTGCACAAAGAGGCCCCGGTCTGTGAGGACCGGGGCCTCTTTGTGCACGCTCCGGGGTTAGCCGGCGGCGGTTTCCTGGGTGATGAGGACGGGTTTGCCGATGACTTCGACGCCGGCGGCCTGGGCTGCCCGGTCATCGTCGATGAGGAGGCAGGCGAGCATGCCGAGGACGGAGAGCGCGCCGGCGAAGAGGAAGGTGTCCTGGAAGGCCGAAAGCGCCGCGTCACGGGTGGCGGGGTCGGCGAGAACGGCCTCGTGGACGCCGAGGCGGTTGGTCAGCGCGGTGGCGAGGATGGCGACGCCGAGGCTGGCGGCGACCTGCCGCGTGACGCTGAACAACGAGCTGGCCCGGCCCGTGGCCTCTGGGCTGATGGTGGCGAAGGTGGCGGCCTGCAGCGGGATGAACAGGAAGCCAAAGAACATGCCGCGGATCAGCATGCTGCCGCCGATTAGCCAGTCGCTGGTGTTGTAATCGACGAGGGCAAGGCCGGCGGTGAGGACCATGTTGCCGGCGAAGGCGATCATCAGCATGCGCCGCGGGCCGATCTTCGGGTAGAGTTTCGCGGCGGGCTGCGCCATGAGGGCGACGCCGACGGCGAGGGGGAACGTGACGAGACCGACATCGAACGGGCCAAGGCCCTTCTGCGTCTGAAGGAAGATGGGCAGGATGAAGAAGGAGCCCATGATGCTGGCGTTGCCGACGAACATGACGAAGTTCGAAGCGCCGAAGAGCTTATCGGAGAGCAGGCGGACGTCGATCATCGGCTCGGCGGTTCGGAGCTCGACGAGGGTGAAGGCGCCGAGCAGCGCGAGGCCGGCGAGGCCAAAGAGGACGACTCGGCCGTCGTCGAAGCCGTGCTGGCCGGCCTCGGCGAGGCCGTAGACGACGGCGACGAGGCCCGCGGCGGAGAGCGCGAAGCCGGGGACATCTAGCTTGCCGGGAGCGCCCTGGACCTCCTCTCGGAGGAGCAGGCCGGCGGCGAGCAGCGAGACGACGCCGACGGGGATGTTGATGAAGAAGATCCAGCGCCAGTCCTGGTAGTCGACCAGGTAGCCGCCGAGCAGCGGCCCGAGGGCGGGGGCGACGGTGATCGGGATTGCGAGGACGGCGGAGGCGGCGGCGCGCTCCGCGGGCGGGAAGGCGCGGAACAGCATGGCCATGCCGACTGGTGTGAGCATGCCGCCGCCGATGCCCTGGACGACTCGGAAAGCGATCAGGGAGTCGATGTCCCAGGCGAGGCCGCAGAGGACGGACCCGGCGAGGAAGATCGAGAGCGCGGTCATGAAGGTGCGCTTGGTGCCGAAGCGGTCGCCGAGCCAGCCGCTGATCGGGATGAAGACGGCAAGGCTAAGCAGGTAACCGGTGACGACCCATTCGATCGTGGTTGTCGAGGCGGAGAACTCAGTAGCGAGGGTTGGGACGGCGACGGTGATGATCGTCATGTCCAGGAGGTCCATGAACAGAGCGAGGACGTAGACGATGCCGACGAGCCATTTGTATTCGAGCTTTGCGAGACTCATGAGAGGGACTCCATCCGTATGACTAGCTGTCGCCCTCCGGCCGGGTGCGAGCTGCAACTCCGGGTGAGCGACTGCTTCGAAGATAGATGACCCCTCCTGACAGGGTCGTGTCAGGAGGAGGCGGCAGAACGAATCTCTACTGACAGCTATATGTCAGGAGTGGTGCAGTAACGGGCAAGCCGCCTTCGGGCCAAGTTGTCTGTTCATTGCGATGCCTTTCAGCAGTAGGTCCTTGTCATTACCTGGATTGTCAGGCGTGGGGTTGAAACGGCGGAAAGGTAATCGGTTGGAACGTGGTCTCGGACTTTGGTCGGAGAGCGGTTTGGCCGGTGAGGCTTAGTCCCTTAACCACAACGGGCCGTGCTGCGTTTCGGGGCCTCGCATAAGGGATTTGCGTTGACCGCGTATCCGGGGGCGCGATACCATACGCAGACTATGAGCGGACATAATGTGTTCCTCAGCCACAAAGGGCCGCTGACGATGATGGGCGCGGCTCCTTTGTCGAGGCGTCCAGCGGCGGCGTGGGATTGCCGCGTCGCTCCTGGCCTCGCTCCTCGCAATGACGGTCGCCGGGCTTTGATGGCGATGCCTCGGTCCTTTCGGCGCTAACGCCGGAGGGACAGCGCACACTCTCCCCGCGCAACTTCCCGCCCTCCGGGGCGTTTACTTCTACCGAGGTGTCGTCTATGTCTTTCGCTCAAGCCCTCCGTTGTCGCGAGTGCGGCCGCGAATACGAACTTGCCGCCAGCCACGTCTGCGAGTTTTGCTTCGGGCCGCTCGAGGTGGTGTACGACTACGAGGCGATGTCGAAGTCGATCTCGCACGAGAGCATCGCGGCGGGGCCGTACTCGATCTGGCGCTACAAGGACCTGCTGCCGTGCGAGGGCGAGCCCGTCGACCTCAACGCCGGCTTCACGCCGCTGATCAAGGCCGAGAACCTCGGCAAGCACCTGGGGCTGAACAACCTGTGGCTGAAGAACGACTGCGCCAACCCGACGTGGTCGTTCAAGGACCGCGTCGTCGCCGTGGCTTCGACGAAGGCGCGGGAGATGGGGTTCAAGACGCTGGCGTGCGCGTCGACGGGCAACCTGGCCAACGCGGTGGCGGCCCACGCGGCGCGCGCCGGGCTTGAGGCCTTCGTCTTCGTGCCGAGCGACCTGGAGGCGGGGAAGCTGCTGGGGTCGAAGATCTACGGCGCGAACCTGGTGGCCGTCGAGGGGTCGTACGACGACGTGAACCGTCTGTGCGCTGAGCTGGGCGGCAAGTACCCGTGGGCCTTCGTCAACATCAACGTGCGCCCCTACTACTCCGAGGGCAGCAAGACGATGGCGTACGAGATCGCGGAGCAGCTGGGCTGGCGGGCGCCGGACCACTGCATCGTGCCGCTGGCTTCGGGGTCGTTGTACGGCAAGATCCACAAGGGGCTCGAGGAGCTGACCAAGCTGGGGTTGATCGAGGAGCACGCGACGCGAATGTCGGGCTGCCAGGCGTCGGGGTGCTCGCCGATCGTGACGGCGTGGGAGAACGACACGTTGAACTTCCGCCCGGTGCGGCCGAACACGATCGCGAAGTCGCTGGCGATCGGCAACCCGGCGGACGGCTACTACACGCTGAAGATCATGGGCGAGACGAACGGCGCCGGCGCCGCGGTCAGCGATGACGAGGTCGTGGCGGGCATCCGCCTGCTGGCCGAGAGCGAAGGCGTGTTCGCCGAGACGGCGGGCGGCGTGACGATCGCGGGGCTGAAGCGCCTCGTGGAGGCCGAGCACGTGGGGCGCGACGAGCTGGTCGTGGCGTGCATCACGGGCGCGGGGCTGAAGACGCAGGAGGCGGTGGCGGACGTGCTGCCGCCGGCGCTGAACATCGAGGCGACGGTGGAGTCGTTCGAGGCGGCGCTGCTGGAGCGCCACGGGCCGCGGGCGGCGGAGACGGCGCCGGTTTGAGGCGGGGGGTGGCTTCAGGCTTCAAGCTTCAAGCTTCAAGCTTCAAGCGGCAAGCGGCAAGCGGCAAGCGGCAAGTAACAGCTAACAGGTAACAAGTAACAGGCAGGGCGTAGGCGTAACTCGTAACGTGCTGGTAACTGGTGACGAAGGGTGAGACGTGCAGTTGATTGCCGGGCTGCTGTATCTTGAGGGTACCTCGCGAAAAGCGAAGGGGGGTGCGTCGATGGCGAAGATGCGTGTCAAGTTCACCTTCCCTCCGGACCAGGTCAAGGAGCCGGTGATCTACGAGGTCGGCAA
>DASTLN010000109.1:0-11572 GCA_035714925.1 Dehalococcoidia bacterium
TCACCGCTGAAGTCACGACCGAGCTGCGCGACGAGCTCCTCGAGGGCCTCCTCGACGGCCAGGTGACGGACGAGCAGGCGACCCGTGAGCGCGCCCGCCGCCTCGGCTACGACGAAACCACCGCCTACCAGGTACTCGCCCTCCTGCCGGACGCCGCCGCCACCCGCGACCAGGCCTATCTCGGCACGGACGGCGGTCGAAGACTCGACTCCGCGAGCTGGGCCGCTGGCTGGCGCCGCCGCGTCCTCGAAGGCGTGGCGCAGCTCGTCCGCGACCGCGCCCCGCAGGCAATCGTCTCCCGCCGCCGCGAGGAGCTCGTCGTCCTGCTCCCGGACGAATCCGAGCCTGGCCCCGCCGACCTCGGCAAGGCCGTGACGCTCTACGTCGGCTCCATGTACCCCGAATGGCCCCTCACCGTCGGCATCGGCGGCCTCTGCAAGGCCCCCCGCGACATCGCGCGCTCCTACGCGCAGGCCCGCCGCGCCGCCGAGGTCGCCCTTCGCTTCGGCCGCCGCGGCGAAGTCGTCACCTTCGACGACCTCGGCTTCTACCGTCTCCTCTTCCAGATCGGCGACCGCGGCGAGCTGCGCGCCTTCGTCGACCAGGTCCTCGGCCAGCTCCTGACCTACGACCAGAAGCACAAGACCGACTTCGTCCAGACCATTGCGACCTATCTATCCAAGGACAACAGCCTCCAGGCCACGGCGAAGGAGCTCTACGTCCACGTCAACACCGCCGCCTACCGCCTCCAGCGCATCCAGACCATCACCGGCCTCGACCTCTCGAAGACCGAAGACTGCCTCCTCGCCCGCGTCGCCCTCATGATCCTCGAAGACGAAGGCGTCTCCTGACCTGAGCCCCTGCCTATCCCGTCGTGCAAAGCGCCACCTGTCATCCTGATGGCGTAGCCGGAAGATCAAGACACCCCCTCGTCAAACGTCAGCCCAACGCAGCCCGCAAGACGCCCCCTCGTCAAACGTCACCCCAACGCAGCCCGCAAGACGCCCCCTCGTCAAACGTCACCCCAACGCAGTCCGCAAGACGCTCCAAATGTCATTCTGAGGAACGAAGAATCTGGCCTCCCCGGCAAAAAACGCCAACGCCAGTCGGGTGACGGCCCCGCCTATCGAAGCTGCTGGTTTCAACCTGCAGAGGCCGTTATCTCTCCTCCGGCCCCGGAGTCGAGACAACGGAATCTCCTCTCCTTCCATGCCTGCCCTTCGCAACGCGGAAGGGGAGAGGGACGCGCGCCTGCCCTTCGCGAGGTGGAAGGGGCAGCGAGGGAGAGGTTCAAGGCCCCGTTTATCGCCAACCACCCACACGCAGCGCGGCCGAGGCCCCGTAGGGGCGGTTCGCGAACCGCGCCTACGCTCCGCTTTCCTCCCACGTAGCCCAAGCTTCCGACCACGTGGCCGAGACCTCCACCCACGTAGCCGAGGCTTTCCAGCCTCGGCGTCATCTAACACAAACATCCGCCGCCAGAAGCCGGCACCTCGGCCCTCCCCGTCATCGCCGCCCTCTTCATCGTGCTGATCGGCCTGATGCTCCCGGAGCAGCGCCCCCCGCTGGCCCCCCACCCCTGATTCACCCCTATAATTCCCTGCACGTCGCGTCTGGATTCGGCCCAAGCAGGGGTAGCGGAGGCGCATTGCATCCTGAGCTCAGTCGAAGGGCCCAAGCGCCAGCGGGGCGCAGGACGCGAAGCCTTCGACGCCTCACGAAGTCCACGACCTTCACGCGCCACCGCGCCAACGGCGCACCGAATACCCTGGACCTCTCATCCGGCCTATCCTCCCGTTCAGAGGGAGCCTGACTTGTCACACCCCATAGAGCACGACCACGAGAAGGCGCGCCGCTGGTACCTGCCCATGGCCGCCCGCGACCCCTCGGAGGAGCATCGCGCTGCCACGCCCCTCGAGCTCTTCTTCGACCTATGCTTCGTCGTCGCTATCGCGCTGGCCGCCTCCAATCTCCACCACCAGATCGTCGAGAACCACATCGCCGATGGCGTTCTCACCTTCCTCCTCGTCTTCTTCGGTATCTGGTGGGCTTGGATGAATTTCACCTGGTTTGCCTCTGCCTTCGATATCGACGACGGCGTTTATCGCCTCACCACTTTCGTGCAGATGTCGGGTGCCCTTGTCATGGCCGCTGGCGTCCCTCGAATATTCGAGTCCAGCGATAGCAGCTCGTGGGCGGTGGCGTTGGCCGGCTACGTCGTCATGCGGCTGGCTATGGTCACCCAGTGGCTGCGAGCCGCCCAGATGGACGAGGCAACGCGTCCCGGAGCCCTTCGCTACGCCATCGGCATCTTCGTCCTGCAGGTTCTCTGGGTTCTGCGCCTGCTATTCCTCGATGGCGACGTGGGTCTTGCCTCGTTCTTCGTTCTGGCGATTGGCGAGCTCTTGGTGCCCGTTTTCGCCGAGCAGGCGGCCCGCACGTCTTGGCATCCGCACCACATAGCAGAGCGTTACGGCCTCTTCACCATCATCGTGCTCGGCGAGTCGATTCTCGCCGCCACCCTCGCCTTCCAGTCCGCCTTCGACGATGATCTCGCTGACGTGCGACTCCTTGCCCTCGCGGTCTCCGCCCTCGTCATCGTCTTCTCGCTCTGGTGGATTTACTTCGACCAGGCCGAGCACCCCAGTGCCTCATTTGGCGCCGCCTTCCGTTGGGGCTACGGCCACCTCGTCATCTTTGCCTCCGCGGCAGCGGTCGGTGCCGCAATCGCCCTGGCCGTGGACCAGAAGACGGATCACACCGCCATCAGCGACGCCACCGCGGCGCTGGCGCTCGCCATCCCGGTAGCCCTGTACGTTCTCGGTGTCTGGTTCATTCACATACTGCCGAACCGAGACGGCTGGATGGTCGCTGCTTTCCCGATCTGCGCCGTCCTCGTTCTCGTGACGGCCGCTGGCGGCCTCTGGGCCTTCCCCGGCGTCGCCATCCTCCTCGCTGTACTCGTTGGCCTGATGCAGTACGAAGAGGAGCGCCTCGAAGCACTCGCCAAGTCTCCCGTTGATTCTGCGTCAGACCTATAATCGCGGTGCAGCATCACCCCCAGCCCCGAAGCAGAGAAGGAACACTCATGAAAATCAAAGCCGCCGTCTGCTACGAACCCCACGCCCCCCTCATCGTCGAACAACTCGACCTCGATGAGCCCAAGGAGGGCGAGGTCCTCGTCCGCATCGCCTCCGCCGGCGTCTGCCACTCCGACTACCACGTCATGAAGGGCGAATGGAACCCGCCGCTGCCCATGGTCCTCGGCCACGAGGGCGCCGGCGTCGTCGAAAAGGTCGGCCCCGGCGTCACCCTCTCGCAGCCCGGCGACCACGTCATCCTCAACTTCCGGCCCAACTGCGGCTGGTGCAAGTTCTGCGTCGGCGGCAGGCCCGTCCTTTGCAACGGCGCCGCCACGCCACGCTGGTTCCTCTTCGACGGCACCGTCCGCCTCCACCGCGGCAGCACCGACATCCACCACTTCGCCCGCGTGGCCTGCTTCGCCGAATACGCCGTCGTCCCGCAGTCCGGCGCCGTCCCAGTGCGCAAGGACATGCCGCTCGACAAAGCCTGCCTCGTCGGCTGCTCCGTCATGACCGGCGTCGGCGCCGCCATCAACACCGCGAAAGTGACCCCCGGCAGCAGCGTCCTCGTCATCGGCTGCGGCGGCGTCGGCCTCAACGTGATCCAGGGCGCCCGCCTCGCCGGCGCGGAGCGCATCATCGCCGTCGACATGCTCGAGAACAAGCTCGCCTTCGCCCGCGAATTCGGCGCCACCGACGTCATCGACGCCTCCAAAGGCGACACCGTCGACAAGGTCATCGACATGACCGACGGCGGCGTCGACTTCGCATTCGAGGCCATCGGCTACTCCAAGACGATCGAGCAGGCCTACGCGGCCACCGGCCTCGGCGGCACGATGACCGTCGTCGGCATGGCGCCCGAGGACGACAACCTCACGCTAAGCGCCCTCGACATCCCACGCACCGAGAAGACGATCAAGGGCTCCTGGTACGGCTCCGCCCGCCCCTGGCTCGACCTCCCCAAGATGGTCGACCTCTACATGGACGGCAAGCTCCTGATCGACCCCATGGTCAGCCGCTACTACCCCCTCGACGACATCAACACCGCCTACGACGCCCTCGCCAACGGCGAAGTAGCCCGCAGCATCCTCCAGATGAACTGACCCTTCCCCGTCATTGCGAGGAGCGCCTAGCGACGAAGCAATCTCACATAAGCCGCTGACCCTCCAACGCAGTTCACCCAACCACCGGCTCTCATGCCCCTCTCCGCATATGAGGAGCGCCGCCCGTCGTTTGTCATTCTGATCGCGCCAGCCGGAGGATCAGAACGCCCCAACGTCAAACGGCGGCCCAACGTAGTCCGCAAGACGCGCCAAACGTCATTCTGAGGGACGAAGAATCTGGCCGCCTCGAAGCTGAGAGTCGCCAACGCAGCCAACCACGCCCCGCCTTCCTCCCACGTAGCCCAAGCTTTCCTCCCACGTAGCCGAGGCTTTCCAGCCTCGGCGTCATCTAACACAAACATCGCAGCGTCAGACACGCAAGCAGGGTAGCCCGGGCTCAACGCAGTTCACCAAGGCAAGCGTCCTCCACAGCCCCACTCCTCGCAAGGAGAGGGGCGCGCGGCAGCGGGGGAGAGGTTCAACGCCCCGTTATCGCCAGCCAAACACGCGAAGCGCGAACGAGGCGCCGTGGGGGCCGTTTCCGAACCGCCCCTACGCCCCGCTTTCCTCCCACGTAGCCGAAGCTGCTCCCCACGTAGCCGAGGCTTTCCAGCCTCGGCGTCATCCGCCACAAACATCGCTGCCAGACGCCGGCAGGGTCAGTAGGGGCGCAGCCCCTGCGGGGGGAGTCTGAGGGTCGCAGAGTCGCCCCGAGACGTCTCCCCTCAGGTCTAAATAGAAAAGAAGGCGAAGCGAACAAGTCAGAGCGATAGCGACGACGCAGGACGCGCAGCCTTCGACGCCGCCACGCAGTCCACCCAACGCGTCATCGTCCACGCGGCACAAGGGAGAGGTTCACACTCCCCGTTATCGCCAGCCAAACACGCGAAGCGCGAACCGGCGCCGTAGGGGCGAAGCGCGAACCGCCCCTACGCTTCGCTCTCGACCCACGTAGCCGAGGCCTTCCAGCCTCGGCGTCATCCGCCAACAACATCCCGTCCTCCACAGCCCCTCTCCGTTGACGGAGAGGGGCTGTGGCAGCGCAGGAGAGGCCGTCCTACCTACACCTCCACCCCAACACGCGCTACGATGCGTAACGCCATCCCCCCGCGTCCAGTCCAGGAGCAACCACATGAGCGACCGCGTACGCAACTACATCAACGGCAAATGGGCCGACTCCAAATCCACCGAATGGCAGGACGTCGTCAACCCCGCGACGAATGAAATCCTCGCCTCCGTCCCCCTCAACGGCGGCCGCGACGTCGACGCCGCCGCCAAAGCCGCCCAGGCCGCGTTCCTCGAGTGGCGTGACACCCCGCCCGGCGACCGCATCCAGTACCTCTTCAAGCTGAAGCAGGCCCTGGAAGACAACTTCGAAGACCTCGCCCGCGTCCTCACCATGGAAAACGGCAAAACGCTGGCCGACGCCCGCGGCGAGCTGCGTCGCGGCATCGAGAACGTCGAGGTCGCCTGCGGCATCCCCACCATGATGCAAGGCCAGATGCTCGAGAACATCGCCCGCGGCATCGACGAGATCATGATCCGCCAGCCCGTAGGCGTCGTCGCCGCGATCACGCCGTTCAACTTCCCCGGCATGATCCCGCTCTGGTTCCTGCCCTACGCCATCGCCTGCGGCAACGCCATGATCGTCAAGCCCTCGGAGCGCGTGCCCCTGACCATGGAGCGCTTCTTCCAGGTCGTCGACACCATCGGCCTGCCCCCCGGCGTCCTCAGCTGCGTCAACGGCGGCAAAGAGACCGTCGACGCCATCCTGGAGCACCCGCTGATCAAGGGCGTCAGCTTTGTCGGCTCAACGCCGGTCGCCCGTTACGTCTACGCGACTGCCGCCGCCAACGGCAAGCGCGTGCAGTGCCAGGCCGGCGCCAAGAACCACGTCGTCATCCTGCCTGACGCTGACCTCGAAATGACGTCCCGTATGGTCGCCGACGCCGCGTTCGGCTGCTCCGGCCAGCGCTGTCTCGCGGTCTCCGTCGCCGTTACGGTCGGCGACGCCCACGAGAAGTTCCGCGAGGCGATGGTCGAGTCCGCCCGCGCGCTCCGCGTCGGCTACGGCCTCGACGAGGGCGTCCAGATGGGTCCCGTGATCACGAAGCAGAGCCAGGACCGCATCGAAGGCGCCATCGCCAGGGGCATCAGCCAGGGCGCCACAGCCCTGCTCGACGGCCGCAACGCCAGCATCTCTGGCTACGAGGCTGGCAGCTTCGTCAACCCAACCGTCCTCGACGGCCTGCCCTGGAGCAGCGACCTCACGACGACCGAGATCTTCGGCCCCGTCCTCTCGCTCAACAACGTCTCGGAGCTCGACCAGGCGATCGAGATCATCAACAGCAACCCCTTCGGCAACGCCTCGTCGATCTTCACATCGAGCGGCATCGCGGCGCGTCAGTTCCGCAACAAGGTCAACACCGGCAACGTCGGCGTCAACATCGGCGTCGCCGCCCCCATGGCCTACTTCCCCTTCAGCGGCTGGAAGGACAGCTTCCTCGGCGTCCTCCACGGCCAGAGCTGGGACGCCATCGACTTCTACACCGACAAGAAAGTCGTCGTAGAACGCTGGCCCGCTGAATGGTCCCGCAGCTTCTAATCATTTGTCGAAGGACAACGGATCATGCACCCAGACACGAAAACCCTCGCCTTTGGGCGAGGGCTCGCGTCAAGTAGAATCCAAAAGGCCTCTATGCACGTCATTGCGAGGAGCGCCGGCGACGAAGCAATCTCACGTCCTCCGCCAGGCGCCCCAACGCAGTCCTCAGGACGCCTCAACCGTCATTCTGAGGCACGAAGAATCTGGCAGCCCCGAATCCGGAGGTCGCCAACGCAGCCAGCCACGCCCCGCCTGTCGCAGCTGCAGGTTTCAACCTGCAGAGTCCGTACTCACCACAAACGCCACGACATCAAACCACCGCGGGGCGAGGTGGAAGGGGAGAAGGCCGCGCCTGTCTCCCAGCACGTAGACTGCATCCAAACGATCCCTTGATTGACGCCATAGTCCCCGCACGTCTGTCCACCCACGTGCGGCGTCCGCACAACCCTCTGGGGGAGAGGGCCAGCGAGATGCGTGGGTCGTCTTACCAGCGTCCGACAGTCGTAGGGTCACCAAGAGTGCAGCCTCGCGATGCGTCTACGCCGCGCTGCATTCCCTCACGAACCGGACTAGAGCGTCGATGAGCCCTGGCTCGGGGTCGCGGATCAGCGTCGCATGGCTAGAGTCTTCCGCGCGAAAAATGCGCGCGTGCGGGCAGGCTTTCATTTGGTCGGCGAAGGCGTCATCTGGTAGATAGGGCTCGCTCGCGATCCAGGGCAGCTTCGCCTGGACAATGAGCACCGGACACGTCAATTGACGCAATGTAGCTAGTGTGTCGGTCTCGGCCGCCGACCGCCAGGACTCCAACAGCGCTGTGGTCAACGACCGTAGGCGGAGCTTGCCGTTCCTGACGGGTACCAGGTCGAAGTGTGCCCGCTGCTTGAGATACGCATCTATCTCATCCGTAGCAGGTGTCTGGGCAGCCCATTCCAGATACTCAGAGAAGCCACCGAAGTGGCGTTCCAGCAGGGCTTTGAAAGCCGGCACCGTCTTCGCGGCCGCGTTTTCGAAGAAAGCCTTTCTTCCGATCACGCCTTCCAACAGGATCAATCCAGCGATGTTCACCTGCCGGGCAACCTCGGCGGCTATGTTGCCGCCGAATGAGAAACCGAGTAGGACGGGACGTTTCAGGTTGAGCGCCGCGATCAGCTCGGCGATATCCTCCACATGCTGGGCCAGCGTGTAGCCGGAGGGCGGTTTGTCGCTAAAGCCATGACCCCGTAGATCGGGCGCGACGAATCGCGCTGCGGGCGCTACGCGGTTGGCGAGCATGGCCAGACTGTGGGCGCTGCCAGACGTGCCGTGAATCGCCATGACGGTCGGACCGGGCGCCGGCCACTCCACGACATGAAGCGTTACGTTGCTGAGCGGCACGGGGCCCTCCCGCGGTAGTTCTCGCCCTTCAGTCTTTGGCCGGCCGTAGCGCGCCGCGACGTCCGGTCGGGGCGCGGCGCCGAGGTCCACGCGCACAAGCTTCTCGTACCGCACGTAGGCTTCGCGCGCAGCCTCGATCCTCCCGGTCGCTTCCCATGCGTCGATCAAGGCAATGTGAGCATCTTCGCAGTACGGATCGACTCTCAGCAGTTGCAGCAGATGCTCCACGGCCGCCTCGCTCTGACCAGGGTCGCCGAAGCCAGCGAAGTCCAGCACACCCTGGCGGAATCGACGCCGCAGCTTGTCCTGCTCAACCCACAGCCACGTGTCGAACTCCGATGACGCCGTGACCGAGAGGTTTTCGCAGAAGTCGCCCTGGTAAAGGGCCAACGCCGCCCGTGTATCGGCGCGAGAAGGCTGGCCGGAGAACCCCGCATTGAACGTCTGCACATCTGTGGGCGCGTCGAGGCGCAACTCATCGCGCTCCCCATCGAGGCAGCCGGCCAGGCTTGCGGGAAGCTGGCGGCGCAGGTCCAGCAGGTGCCATCGCAGTGCCGCGCGAGAGTCATTGGCCTCGTCGAAGAGCATAGCCGCCAGATCACGGCGGGAGCAGGCCCCTTCGCTCAGAGCGAGCCTGGCAAGGAGCGCCCACGTCTTGGGGCGAAGCCTCAGCGGGACCTGCTGTCCGTCAACGAACGCCCGCGGGTGCCCGAACAAGCAGAGCATCGTCACATCCTTGCAGCGCAAACGCATTCGCAAACGATGCGAGGTCAACAATCTAGCAGGTTTCAACCCGGTTCAGGCAAGTGCACCCACGAAAGGAATGAATCAAATGATAAGGCTACTGTTTGGGTTGTTGGGAGCGCTCCTGCTCCTGAGTGCGGCGCCGGCGGTATCGCGGACAGCCGCGTCCGTGGACTTCAGGTTCCTGATTGCCCAGCACGTCGACGCGCTCAACGCGGGCGACGTCGAAGGCGTCCTCGCGACGTTCACCGAGGACGGCGTCGTCGCGGATGTCGGCGTGTGCGCCGCCTCGCCGTGCGTCGGCAAGGAAGCCATCCGCAAGGAAATGGATCGGCGCGTCAACATCAAGGTCAACTTCCGTGTCTTCAGCCTGCGTGAAAACCCCGGCACCGGACCGGGCACCGGCCTCGGCCGCGCCGAGATCAGGGCCACTAACATCACTGCCTGCGGCCAGGAACGCATCCTCGCAGATTTTGAGGTTCATACCGAGGGCGACCTCATCTCCTACTTCGCCGTGCGATTCGACCGCGCCGACGCGCAGACGGCCGCCTTCCTCAAGTGCATCGCGACGCCCGTCATGCCGCCGTCGACCGGCGACGGAGGCCTCGCCAACTAGCCTCGACAGCCCCTCGCCTCAAGGAAGGAGAGGAGCGCGCGCCTGCCCTTCGCGAAGCGGAAGGGCAGCGGGGGAGACGTTTGCAGGTCCCGTCATCGCCAACCAAACAGGCGAAGCGCGGACGGGGCGCTGTAGGGGCGGTTCGCGAACCGCCCCAACGCCTCGCCCTCCACCCACGTAGCCGAGGCTTCCTACCCACGTAGGCTTCCCGACCCACGTAGCCGAGGCTTTCCAGCCTCGGCGTCATCCGCCAACAACATCCCGTCTCTGGCACCCCAACGCAGTCCTCAAGACGCCCCACCCGTCATTCTGAGGCACGAAGAATCTGGCCGCGTCGCAGCTGAAAGCGAGCAACGCGGCCAACCACGCCCCGCCTGTCGCCCCTACTCACCACAAACGCCCCGTTCTCGCCAGCCAAACACGCGGCACGCGGACGAGGCCCCGTAGGGGCGGTTCGCGAACCGCCCCACGCTTCGTCTTCCCCCACGTAGCCGAGGCTTCCTACCCACGTAGCCGAGGCTTTCTAGCCTCGGCGTCATCCGCCAACCAACGATCCCTTCGTCAGACACACAAACAGCCTCGGCGGCATCCGCCAACCGACATCACGCCGCCAGACAACAAGCAGGGGTAGCGGGGGCGCAGCCCATGCGGGGGGAGTCTGAGGGGCCTCCCCTCAGATCTTGAATAGAAAGAAGGCGAAGCGAACAAGGGCGACCATCTGGGAGCCCGCCGGACGCGCAGCCTTCATCGCCCCGGACTCTGTAAGACGCCCCTCGTCAGCCTCAGGCCACGCTATGGCCGCCAACCCCCAGCCTTCAGACTGCAGGTACACCAACCGGCCCCACGGGCCGAACCCCCTACCCCTCCCGCAGCGCCGGCAACACCTCGCGCCCCATCAGCTCAATGCACCGCACCGTGTCCTCGTGCGACATGTGCCCGTCGTGAGCCCACATGCACAGGTGCCCCAGGCCCAGCAGGTCCTGCACATATCGAATTTTCTCGATCACCTGGTCCGGCGTTCCGAGGATCAGCTGGTAGTTGTCCTGCGCCTCCTGGTAGGCCTGGCTGTCGAAGTCTTTCGACACGGCGCGCTTCTTCCGGATCCCGGAGAAGTCGACGCTCGCGTATCCCGGCGGCGCCATCCACTCGCGGATCTGCTTGTTCAGCGCGCCGTTCTGCCAGAAGAAGTTCAGCCCCTCTCGCTGCGCCTTCTCCTCCGTGTCGGCGACAAAGACACGCAGCAGATAGCCGATGTGCTGCGGCCCCATCACGTAACCGCACTCTGCTGCGGTCTCGCGATACAGCTCGATCATCTGCTGCGTCTGCTCTAGCGACGAGCCGAGCACCACGTAAGGGTACTGGTGCTTCGCCGCCCAGACGACCGTCTCCGGGCTCACCGTGCCCGGCACCATGACCGGTGGGTGCGGCTTCTGCAGCGGCAGCGCCCACGGGTTCACGACCCGATACTGGAAGTGCTTGCCCTCCCACGAAAACGGCCCCGGGCGCGTCCACGCCGCCATGATCAGGTCGTGCGCCTCCTCGAAGCGCTCGCGGTTATACACCGGGTTCACGTTGTTCGCCAGGTTCTCCACCCCGCCCCCGCGCACGAAGCCGGAGATCAACCGACCGCCCGAGATCATGTCGATCATCGCCAGCTCTTCCGACAGCCGCAGCGGGTTGTCGATCACCGGCAGCGGGTTGCCCAGCATCAGGATCTTCGTCCGACGCGTGATCTTGGCCAGGATGGCGCCCGTGATGTTGATCGAAGCCTGCATACAGAACGGCGCCGTGTGGTGCTCGTTGATCATGATCCCGTCGAAGCCCACGTCGTCGGCGACGGCGTACTCCTCGTGATAGCGGCTGTACAACTGGCTGCCGATCGCCGAGTCGAAGTTCTCGTTCGGCAGCATCAGACGCAGCGCCGGGTACTGCTTCTGCAGCTCGGGGTCGTAGCCGGTGTAGGGCTGCTCGGTGAAGTAGTAGTAGCTCGTCTTGTTCACGGCTCGCCTCCCGTGGTTACGTCGCCAGGAATCGCGATATCGTCTCT
>DASTLN010000110.1:0-1885 GCA_035714925.1 Dehalococcoidia bacterium
GGCTGGTCGACGTTGAGCATCTGCTGCATCGCCTTGCTGGTCAGGCCCACCTTCCAGCCTACGATCTGCCCGCCGTGCGCCTCCACGCGCTCCCGGATGCCCTCAAGCTGGACCGCATAAGCGTCGGCGATTTCGATGTCCGGGAACTGCTCGGTCAGCGGCTCTATCGGCTCGCGCGTATGCTCGGCGCGATGCAGCGCGTGCGCCAGCTCTTTGACCTGCTCGGGTGTCAGTGTCATCTAGGTTGCTCGGCGTAATCCTATCGGCGCCGCAGCACCGAAGCAACGTCAGGCCGGCTTGGCCCGGTACCAGTAGTCGTAAACAGGCGCGAAGCCCAACCGCTCGTATAGGCGGACGGCTGCTTCGTTGTCTGCCACCACGGAGAGCCAGGCCCGCGCGGCGCCGTGTTGCCGCGCCAGCTGCATCAAGTAGACGCACGTCGCCAGGCCGATCCCTCGCCGCCGTTGAGGCGTCACAGTCGCCAGGTCGAACAGCCCCGCGTAGTCGTCCTCGATCATCATCAACCCGCAGCCAACCGCCCCGTCCCCCGCGTACGCCACGACGGCGAACCCGGGCAGCGTGCTTTCGAACAACCGCCTTCGCTCGGCTTCCTGCCGCTCCGGCGTGAGCCCGCGGATCTCCGCCGCAACCCTCATCCAGCCGTCGAGGTCAGGCCGTTCGAAGTGCAGGTCAGCCCGCGTTCTGGGCAACGCCTGATCTAGCGGCGCCGTCATGCTCACGTTGCGCTCGAAGCTTACGTAGCCTCGCCCCTCCAGCGCCTCGTCCAGCGACGCCGGCTGTGCGAGCGGCGTCATGCGGTACAACGGCGGCAGGCCATGCTCGGCGTAAACGCGCTCGCAGTGCGCGATCTTCTCCTCGATGGGCAGCGACGAACCGTTTATTGGGTTGATCGAGCTGGCGCGCTTGACGTCGTTTGGCGCCAGCCGTAGCAGCCAGCCGTCGTACTGCAGCTGCTGCGCCGGCTGCGTCGCGTTAAGCAGCAGCTCTTCGACGCGGCGCGCATCGGCCGAGTCCCAGATCAAAGCCCGTCGTACGCCGGATTTGCGGATTCGTGTGGCCCTTTAGACACCACGCTGAGGGAGGATTCCAGAGCGGTCCGCGCAAACGAAGTCGCGTAAAGGTGAAGCTTCAACAATCCACCTCACGCGGGCGGGATCGCGTCGGCGGGTGTCTCCGGCTTCATCTCGTGCAGCTTCCGGATCGACTCGATCGACGACAGGAAGTGCGCCTGAGTGATCGTCAGCGAGGACGCATCGCGGTCCGCATCGCCTCCATCGAGAAACTCCGAGATCGCCATCATCGACGCGCGGCGGCAAACGGCTTCGATGTCCGACCCCACGAAGCCGTCGGTTATCGACGCCAGCTTCGCGGCGTCGACATCCTCGCTGAGGGGTTTGTTGACGGTGTGCACGCCGAAGATCGCCTCGCGGTCCGGTCCCGTCGGTAATGGCAACTCCAGCCGCACCTCGAAGCGCCCGGCGCGCAGCAGGGACGGGTCGAGCAGGTCGGGGCGGCTCGTCGCCGCGAGAATCACGACGCCGCGAAGCTCCTCGATGCCGTCCATCTCCGTCAACATCTGACTGATCACGCGCTCGGTGACGTTGCCGTCTTGCCCACCGCCGCGCCTGCCCGCGATCGCCTCGAGCTCGTCGAAAAAGATGATGCAGGGGCTGGAGAGGCGGGCAATCTTGAATACGTCGCGCACCCGGGCCTCAGAGTCCCCGACCCACTTCGACAACAGCTCAGGCCCCTTGATCGAGATGAAGTTCACGCCGCACTCGTGTGCCACGGCCTTGGCGAGCAGCGTCTTGCCGGTGCCGCTCGGGCCGGTCAGCAGCACGCCCTTGGGCGGCGACGTGTCGGC
>DASTLN010000111.1:0-8032 GCA_035714925.1 Dehalococcoidia bacterium
CGCTCAGCGCCGGCCTCGAGCTGGCGCTGGCCTGCGACGTCCGCATCGCCGCCGATGACGCTCACTTCGGCCTGCCGGAGGTCTCGCAGGGCACGCTGCCGCTGGGCGGCGGCTCGCAGCGCCTGCCGCGCGTCGTCGGTCGCGCCGTCGCCACGTCGATGCTGCTCCTGGGCGACGAGCTGGACGCGCAGGCGGCCTACCGCGCCGGGCTCGTCTCCCGCGTCTTCCCGGCAAAGCAACTGGCGGCAGAGGCCGAGGCGCTCGCCCAACGCATCGCCGGGCACGGCCCGCTCGCATTGCGCTACGCCAAGGAAGCCGTATACCACGGCGCGGAGCTGTCGCTGGACCAGGCCCTGCGCTACGAACTCGACCTCTCGGTCATCCTGCAGACAACGCAGGATCGCGCCGAAGGCGTGCAGGCATTCATCGAAAAGCGCCCGCCGAAGTTCGAAGGACGCTAGCGCCCACCTAAGCCAGCGACGCCTCGACGCTGAGCGCCACGTCGTCGCTCATCATCTGAGAGATCGGACAACCGTCTTTGGCCGCGTCTGCCGCAGCCTTGAACCCTTTGGCGTCGAGCCCGGGAACCGTCCCCACCACCTTGAGCGCGCTGGACGAGACCTTCCAGCCCTGACCCGCCTGCTCGAAGGTGACGGTGGCATCGACCTCAAGACGCGTCGGCGGCGTGCCCTTCCCGCCGAGGCCGGCCGAAAGCGCCATCGAGAAGCAGCTGGCGTGGGCCGCCGCGACAAGCTCCTCGGGGCTGGTCGAGCCTCCCGGCACGTCGGTCCTCGCCTTCCAGGACACGGACAGGTCGCTGAAGGCCCCGGACGTCATCGCGCTGACAACGCCGCTGCCCGATAGAAGGTCACCGTTCCAAACGGCGTGAGCGGTTCGAGTTGCTGCCAAGAGTCTCCTCCTCGTACTGAATCATCGATTCGATTGCGTGACGGGACGGGGCCGGCTCAACGTTAGCAGCAACGGCTGCGATGGAGATGGCCGGGCGCCCCGATTGCCTTCCACTCCCCTCTGCACGTTATCATTGGCTCTACACAAACGAAACCGAGGGGGAGTGAATGCAGTTAATCCTCGATACCGACGAAGCGTGGTCCATCATGTCGCTCGTCGTCTCGCAGGTGCTCGACCAGGCGGAACTGTCCGAAGAGGGCGCGGCCGCCGTCCGGCACTGGCGAAGCGACCGCGTTGAAGGCACCGGAGAAATGGCAGACCTCACGGTCTCCATGAACGAGTCGCTGGGTACCACCATGGATGAGCGGACCCAAAAGCTGATCCGCCGCAAAGGCTGGTACGTCTCGACCGAGGAGATCAAACAGAGGTAATCATGAAAGTAGAATTCGCCACCGACGAAGCCTGGGAGCTGATGTCCCACGTCATCGGCCGCATGCTGGAAGAAGCCGACCTCACGGACGCCGACCGCGCCAAGGTGCGTCGCTGGAAGTCGGACGAGATGCGCGCCACCAGCCAGGAGATGCGGGTCCTCACCTCCAAGATCAACGACGACCTGGAGAAGATGATGGCCCGCAAGATCAAGAGCCAGATCCGCAAACCAGACTGGCGCTAGGCCATTGCATGGCAGCATGACGCTGCCGCCTGACAGACGAAGCAAAGGGCGCCCATGGAGGCGCCCTTTCGTTTCCGGGTTGACAGCCAAAGCCCGATCTCGAATCGGATGCGATCCGAGATCTGAATATCACACAAAATATGGTGTTGTGATTGGTTGTCAGCCTACCACTGATAGTGGTAGGTTACGTTCGGTGGCACTTCGGGCTATTCCCCGCCCGAGCCGTAGTCAGAAGGAGTCGGTCACGTGGCTGATGAGCGACCAATGGTGCATATCCGCTTACCGAAGGAACTACTCAAAGCCGTCGATCACGAAAGCGTAGAGCTCGATCTTGACAGGGCAAGAACAATTGAGAGCCTCTTAAGGCGAGCTCTCAGCCTGACCGAGGGTTCAGGCAAGAAAATGGCGGCGGTTAGTTAACCGTCGCCTTTTTCTTTTAGTTTCGGGGGGCCGTGGCCGAAAGGTTAGGCACGTGGGTTCGCAGATCACGGGATGCCCGTTCGAATCGGGTCGGCCCCTCCTACAAATCAAACCATATCCCAGAGAGCATGTCGATCCCGTATCGCAGAGATACTGACGATCAAGATGATCAAATGATCTCTCAGATCATTCGTATCTTGGATACCTCAGAGGGTCAGTCCTCGTTGTTCCCCACGTTCATGCTCTAAAGGCGCCTCGGCATAGGCACGCTGCTTCGCAGGTATATCTGGCCTCTTGCCGTTCAGAACATCTTCAACCGTGAGGATTTGGATTCTTGGATAACTGCGATCCCAAAAATCACTGTGCCAGAATCCTGCGGTCGCCGCTTCCGTACGCATCTCCTGAGTGGGTGCCCGTAACGTCAAGAAGATGCCGATGTGCTCACCCTCACGCTCAAGCACTCCTTTCAGATCTCTGATCATCGCTGGACCAATCTGTTCTCCCCCCTTCACCGAGACTAGGGCCCGCCGGTAATCCTCCTTGGGTCCAGCAAAGTAGGGAAGAACACCGTCAATTCCACGATCCATGCCCTTCTTCTTCCCAGCCACCGGCTGGGCGTCGATTCTGTCTAAAGCCCACCACTGGAATTGATACTTGTCCTGGGCGGCGAGGTCACGAGCGCCTGAGAGATCCTTCGGCTCACCGATCACTTCAATATCGATGCCCGGAAATGCATCTTGCATCCGCCTGCGCATAACATTGATAGCAAGATGCGTGATATCTATGCCGATCCATTGGCGGCCCAGCTTCTCAGCAGCATGAACTGCAGTCCCGCAACCACAGAACGGATCGAGAACCACATCGCCAGGGTTCGAAGAAACTCCGATGATGCGCTCCAGAAGTGCAAGAGGCTTTTGCGTCGGGTAACCCAACGCTTCCCGGGATCGATTGTTCAACAGTGGCAAGTCAGCCCATAGGTTCTGAATGGGAACACCCGGCATTTCATCGAGGTAGCGTTTGTACTGCGGAACCGCCCCAGGCCTTGTTTGGACAACTCGACCCTCACGAATGAGTTCGTCCATTCTTTCCTTGGAGTATCGCCAGTGCCTCGATACGCCCATGACTTCGTAATACGGATTCCCCTTTGCCGCCCCACCCGGGCCCTGCAGGTTATCGATCCGGTATCGTCGACCACTCTCATCAACTCGACGATAGTCACGGGCGACATAATCCTCATCGTAGGGAGTGTATTGAACGTTCCAAGTGTTTTCCTCACCCTTCACGTAGAAAAGAATCGTGTCAGTAATGCGTCCGTAATGTCTCGAACCCTGCCGCGAATCGCTATGTCCAGATGTTCGTTTCCAAATGATCTCGTTTCGATAGTTCCTTGGCCCAAACACAGAGTCCATCAGCAATTTCAGGTAATGACTTGCTGTCGAATCGCAGTGGAGATAGATACTTCCATTCGGCTTCAATATCCGATGAAGTTCCAGCATGCGTTGAGCCATCATCGTTAGATAAGCAACGACGTCGTTTTGACCGAGGAATTGCCGCATGGCTCGAAGAAGATCGCCAGTGTTCCCGTGAGTGCCAGTAACGACTTCGGAGTAGGCTTGCTCAGCTTGCAACCCCCACTGCCACGTGTCCTCAAAGGCATCGAGCTGTGCATCGCTTGCGTCGCCGCTTCTTTCACGAAAGAGAACGTTGTAGGAACGATTTGAATTGAATGGTGGATCCAAATAGATCAGATCTACGCATTCATCTGGAATGTGGTGTCGGAGAATATCGAGGTTGTCGCCGTAGTAGAGGACATTTGTTTGGAGGTTCATATCGCGGATTGTAGCGCATGCGTTCCATCATGGAAGGCTATCCTGTTCCCATGCCTGACAAAGTCCTCTACGAAGCGCGAGACGGCGTGGCGTGGATTACGCTCAACCGCCCCGACGTGCACAACGCCATCGACCTCGAGATGCGCGACGCGCTTTGGGCTCTGCTTGACGCCGCCGAGGCGGACGACGACGTGGGCGTCGTCGTGTTTCGCGGCGCAGGCGACGCGGCGTTCTCGGCCGGCGCCGACATCTCGGAGTTCGGCACGGCGCCCTCGTACACCGGTGCCCGCCGCTCCCGCCAGGAGCGCGACCTCTGGGGCCGCGTGCTGCACTTCGCCAAGCCCACCATCGCCGCCATCCACGGCTACGCCCTCGGCGCCGGCTGTGAGCTGTCGCTGCTCTGCGACTTCCGCATCGCGGCTGAGGACGCGCGGATCGGCCTGCCGGAGGCGAAGCTCGGCTACATCCCCACCGCCGGCGGCACTCAGACCCTCCAGCGCACCATCGGCCCCGGCCGCGCGCTCGACATGCTGCTCACCGCGGAGCCCGTCTCGGCGCAGACCGCGCTCGACTACGGCCTCGTCCACCGCGTCGTCCCGGCAACGCAGCTCGATGCCGAGGCCGAAGCGCTGGCGCGCCGTCTCCTCTCGCAGCCCGCCGCCGCGCTACAAGCCGCCCGCCGGGCGCTAGTCGAAGGCGCCGATCTACCGCTCGCCACCGCCATCAGACTCGAGTCCCATCTACGCCAACGCTTCTAACTCCGCCTGTTATCTGCTATCTGCTTATCTGCCCGCGCGCCACGCGGCTTCCCCGTTGACCGAATCCAGCCTTATCCTTAGGCCTGCGTCTAAGCAGAGGGGCCTCATCGTATGAATCCAGCCGAGTTTCTCACCATCAGCAGCGCTGTCGTGCCCGACCGCGACGCCCTCGTCTCCGGCGACGGCAAGAAGCGAATCTCCTACATGGAGATGGCTTCACGCGTGAACCGCTTGACCAACGCGCTGCAATCGATGGGCGTCGGCATCGGCGACCGCGTCGCCGTCATGGCGACGAACTCGCCGGAGTACGTCGAGGTTTACTACGCCTGCGCCAGGCTCGGCGCCTGCTTCGTGCCGATCAACTTCCGCGCCAAGCAGGAAGAGCTCAGCTACATGCTCAACACCTCTGACGCCGTGCTCTTGTTCGCCGAGAAGCGCTACCTCGACCTCGTCGCGTCGTTGCGTAATGAGGTGCCGGGCCTGCGCGAGGTGATCACGCTGGACGGCGCCGCGGAGGGCCTGCGCAGCTTCGACGACCTGATCGACGGCGCCATCGAGGACGAGATTTTCGTCAACGTCGATGAAAGCGAGCCGACCGTCCTGATCTACACGTCCGGCACCACGGCGATGCCGAAGGGTGTCGAGCTGACCTACCTCAACCTGTCGCTTTACGTCGTCAACACGATGTCGCCCGCCGACCCCAGCATCGAGGAACTCGATAAGACGCTGCTCTCCGTCACGATCGCCCACGTCGCGGGCATCACCGCCATCCTGTCCTCGATCTGGGGCGGCCGCACGCTCGTCATCCTGCCCCAGTTCGACCCCGAGCTCTGGCTCGAAGCCGTCGAGCGCGAGCGCGTCACGCACGCCTTCGTCGTCCCCACCATGCTCAAGCGCCTCATGGACTACGAGCACTTCGCCCGGCACGACATCGCCTCGCTGAAGCTGATCACCTACGGCGCCGCACCGATGCCCTACGAGGTCGTCTGCCGCGCCATCGAGGTCTTCACCTGCGACCTGATGAACGCCTACGGCCAGACCGAGAGCACGTCCTCTTTGACCTACCTCGGACCGGAGGACCACCGCCTCAACGGCAGCGACGCCGAGAACGCGAAGAAGCTGCACCGTCTGCGCTCCGTCGGCCGCCCCATGGACGATGTCGAGGTCGCGATTCTCGACCCGGGCGGTAACAAGCTGCCGCAGGGCCAGGAGGGCGAGATCTGCGTCCAGAGCGCCCGCGTCATGAAGGAATACATCAAGGCTGATGACGCCACCGCCGCGGCGATCGTCGACGGCTGGCTGCACACCGGCGACATCGGCTACCTGGACGAGGACGGCTACCTGTTCATCACGGGCCGCGTCAAAGACCTGATTATCCGCGGCGGAGAGAACATCGCGGCCGGGGAGATCGAGGCGATCCTCGACGAGCACCCGCTGGTCGAGGAGTCGGCAATCATCGGCGTGCCGGACCCGGAATGGGGCGAAACGATCAAGGCAATCGTGGTCCTGGACCCGGAAGGCCGCGAACGCGACGCCGAAGTCGTGCGCGAAGACCTGCGCGAGCACTGCCGCGCCCACCTCGCCGGCTACAAAACGCCGGCCTATATCGCCCTCATCGACGAGCTGCCGCGCAATCCCATGGGCAAGGTGCTCAAAACAGACCTCCGCCGCGACCACGGCGCCCCGGACAACGACTGACCTTAGTTAGCCACCTCAACCGCCTCGCCTACCGCCACCTGCAAACTCGCACGCAGCGCCTCGTCCAGCTTCGCGCTGGGCAGCGCCAGGTCGATCGCCTCGCCGCCACGAGTGCGGATCGTCAGCGTAACGCGGTCGCTGCCGGGTTGCTCCTGCAGCAGCCGGAACAGCGACGTGAGGCGTTTCTGGTCCGCGTCCTCATCCTCCGTCTCGCGCAGCTCCAGGTGCAACGCCACCGGCGGCGGCGCCGCATCATACGTCGCGCCTTGCTCAGATATCGAGAGCTCGTCTAAGGGCGGCTCCTCGTCCGGCGGCGCTTCGTCAAATACCACGGGCGGTTCGGGGCTTGGCGCCGATGGCGCCGCGGACGCTTCGGGCTTCGCCGGAGCCGGCGTACCGTTCGTCTGGCCGTTGCCTCCATTCCCACTGTTGCCGCTGTAACCGTGGGCCCCTCCTGAGCTTGTCGAAGCGCCGTTGCGGCGCGGCGCCGGTGCTGACTCCGCCAGCGCCTCCGGCGTCGCCCAGAACGGCAGCTCGAAGTTCGGCGTGTAGCCGACGACTTCCTGGACGCCCGCCGTCAATCGCTCACCGCGCTCACGCACGCGCACCTTCATCAACAGGATGCTGCCGGACAGCCACAGGTCGCCGGTCATATCATAAACGTCAGGCCAAACCGTGACCTCCAGCGTGCCGGAGAGGTCCTGTACCTCCGCGGCGATGAAGCCGCGCCCGTCGCGGGTCGTCAGGCGCCGTTGCGAGCCCACGATGCCCGCGATGATGAAGTCGCGTCCTTGCGCCGGCAGCTCCGGCAGCAGGTCGGGGGTGACCTCGTTGCACAGCGCGGTAACGTGTGGCGTCAGCTGCGGCGCGGCGTGCGTGAAGGGATGCTCTGTGATCCAGACGCCGAGCAGCTCCTTCTCCCACGACAGCACCTCGGCGCGCGGGATCGGCGTCCCTTCGAGGTCGAGGCCTGCCAGCGGCGTCGCCACCTCGTCGCCGAAGAGGTCGAACATCGTCGTCTGACCCGTCTCCTTGAGCTTGAGCGCGCTCTGGGCGATGCCCATGATGCGGTCGAGGTTGACCAGCATCGCGCCGCGCGCTTCGCTCGTGCCCGCGACCGAGTCGAGGCAGCCGCCCTTGATCAGGCTCTCGAGCGCGCGCTTGTTGACGTTTCGTGTGTTGAGCTGGCGGCAGAAGTCGTCCAGCGACGCGAACTCGCCACCGGCCAGCTCCCGCGACTCGACGATCGCCTCAGCGGCGCCCTGGCCCACGTTCTTGATCATGGATAAGCCGTAGCGAATTGCGACCTTCCCGTCTTCCAGCGTCTCCAGCGCGAAGTGGACGCCGCTTTGGTTCACATCCGGCGACAGCACCGGGATGCCGAGGCGGACGCACTCGTTGTACGCCTGCGCGATGCGCTCCAGCGAGCCGGCGGGGTGGCTGTCGGCCTGCATCAGGACGGCGGTGAGGTACTCCTCCGGGTAGTTGGCCTTCAGCCACGCCGTCTGGTAAGCGATCGTGCCGTAGGCGTACGAGTGCGCCTTGTTGAAGGCGTAACCGGCAAACGGCTCGATCAGCTCGAAAACGCGGTCGGCGTCCTGTTGCGAGTAGCCCTTCTCCAACGCGCCGCTGACGAACCGCGAGCGCTCCGCCTGCATGACGGCGGCGATCTTCTTGCCCATCGCTTTGCGCATGATGTCGGCCGCGCCGAGCGAGTAGCCGGCGAACTTCTGCGCGATCTTGAG
>DASTLN010000112.1:0-24050 GCA_035714925.1 Dehalococcoidia bacterium
GGTCGAGGCGCGCGGGCCGATCCCGATCTGGGATGAGGACTTCGAGCCGCACGTGCGTCTCGCCTGCCTCGAGATGCGCAACCGGGATTACGAGGCCCTGTCCACTTTGCAGCTGGCAGAGCGCCTGCCGCAGTACTTCGAAGAGACGGCGGAAACCTTCCACTACACGACGGTTGTCATCTTCGCCTTCATGCGTCCGACGGCGGCGCTGATCAACTTTCTCGAGGCCGAACTGGGGACGAAGGCTGCCTGCTCGCGGCGCGCCTCTTGCAAGGTTTCGAGAACGAGTCCACCACTGCAGGCGTCGGCCTGGCGCAGCTCACGGAGGTTGCGGCGTCGTCCAGGGCGCTCTCGGACGCATTACGCGACGGGCGCCACGAAGCGATTTCGGAACCAGAAGGCGGCGCCGAGTTCCTGCGACGCCTCCACGAGTACGTGGCTGAGTTCGGCTGGCGCGCCGACAGCTGGTACAAGGCGCATCTGCCGACCTGGGCCGAAGACCCGACGCTGGCGATGGCGATGATCGGGCGCTACCTGGACGACCCCTCGCGTTCTCCGATGGCCGGCCTGCAGCGCTCCGCCGCCGTACGCGAGGCCGCCATCGTCGAAGCCGAATCGAAGCTGAGCCCCGACAAGGTCGCGAAGTTCAGAGAACTGCTCGAAGCCTCGAACGACCACGTCGCGATCAGCGAGTCGCGCGCCTCGTGGCAGCTGCAGATATCAGGCAGCGTCCGCGTCCCCACGATGACGCTGGGACGCCGCCTCGCCGCCGCGGGCGCCATCGCCGAGCCCAACGACATCTTCTTCCTGACTCTGGACCAGGTACAGGCCGCCGCCCGCGACCCCTCTAACCGCTACCACGACGCCGTCGAGGCTGCCAAAGCGGAACTCAAGCGCTGCGAGCGGCTGACACCGCCGGCCTATCTCGGCGTGCCGCCCTCGATGAGCAGCGCGCCGCCGGACTTGCAGGCCGTGATGCGCCATATGCGTGGCTACGGTGTCACGCTGTCGCAGGATGCGAGCCAGGTCAACGGCATGGGCGCGAGTAAAGGGGTCGTTCGCGGACGCGCCCGCGTCATCTTTGGCCTCGACGAATCAGACCGCCTCGAGCCGGGCGACATCCTGGTCTGCCGCACGACGGCGCCACCCTGGACGCAGCTTTTCGCGATCGCAGGTGGCGTCGTCACGGACGCCGGCAGTTTGCTCTCGCACTCGGCGATCTGCGCCCGCGAGTACGGCATACCGGCCGTCGTCGCCACACAGGTCGGCACCGCCCAAATACCGGACGGCGCCCTGATCACCGTGGACGGCGAAAAGGGCACCGTGGTCATCGAGTCCTGAGGCTCTGGGCTTCGTGTAGCCCTTTAGTGAGATCTAGTGAACCCGGACCTCACCAGGGCTACTTCGTCATCTGCAGTCGGTAGCCGGGGATGAAGCCGGTCACGCTATCGAGGTCGACGATGACCGCGACGCCCTTCTTCTCGGCGTCAGCGTCTCGCTCGCGCTGCGGCATCGTGTCGTAGACCTGGTCGCGCAGGTCGCCGCTGTCGACAACACGTCCCTTGCCGCGGAACGTCACGACCGCGGCGGAGCGCGCGTGGTCCGGCGTCGGCTCGCGGTAGGCAATCGTCAGGTTGGCGTTCTTCGGCAGCGCCGAGACGGTGCCGCCTTCGCCGTTGCGGGCCCAGAAGCCGAGCTGCGTCTCGCTGACCACCACGAGGCTGCCGCGATACGACATGCCGGGCCGTCCCTGCTCGTCGACGTAGCCGACCATGATCGGCCAGTCGTTCGGTACGTAGGCGTCCATGACCTTCTGCTTCAGCGCGTCGTTGATCTTCAGCTCCGTGAGCGTCTCTGGCGTTGGCTGTGTCGTCACTCGTTGCTTCTCCTTGTTCTCATTTCTGCCTCCCGGCGGCTCATAGAACCCGGCGCCGGATCGTCGAAAAGTGTTGCGTGTCTCAGTTTGTGACGCCCATTTAACCGACTCCTAACATTCGCTGCCCAACGTTATGTAGTCGCAACGACGGGCTGTCAGAACAGTATCTGGAAACGTTACTGGATCGCACCGTAATCTGCCTGAAGCCTTCGTGCCAGTGCACGAAACGCCATGACCAATATTAATGGGCGCCCGGTGGCTGACACCACCGACCGCCCGAAGCAACGGGAGAGCGTGCCTGCCCGCTGCGGTGCAAATGCTAAGGCTTCCCTGGTTGGTTAACAACTTCGGCTGACCTCCGGCATTGGCCACACGCGCTCTTTTCCGAGGGCTCTCCTGTTGCGCAGCCTTCTCTGCGAGGCCGCGGACACCGTCCCGTCCGCGACCTCGTGGAGACAGGTGCCTCGTGCTCAGGAGGACAGCATGTCTTCGCGTTATCTTTCCATCGTCGTTGGACTCTTTGCGGGACTCGCGACCGCGTTCTTCGCCGTCATCGCGGGGATCGGCAGCGGCTCCAGCCGTCAACCCGATCCGGCGTTCGATGTCGACCTCTTCGCCACTCCCACGCTCTCTCCGACGGTCGAAGCGACGGGGACACAGACGGAGCGCCAACCCCTCGACCGGTTGATCGAACGGCTCGAGGACCTCCGCGACACCCTGCAATCCTCGGTTCGCTCACTTCCGCCGACCCCCGTCCCAGGCATCGCGCCTGAGGACTCGGGGCATGTCCCCTCGGACGGTGGCTGCGAGACCGAGCGCAGCGAGGAGGGCGGCGTAACCCGTACGTCGCTGCGCTGTGAGCATCGCGTCGTGAGCGACGACGGCTCGGTCAGCATCTCGTCCACATCTGAAACCAGCGTCTCCTCGACGTCGCCGGACTCCCCATGAGGCGACTCGTGCACACATACGACGGGAGAGGAGGAGTCCGTATCGGAAGAAGCCACCTGCCGGAATCACGATAAGCAACGCATTAACGAAAGGAACATCAAATGATGAACACAATCCTCAGAATGGCCGCGGGCGGAATCGCCCTGATTGCCGCAAGCTTCGGCGTCATGTCCGTATCGGCCGACAACAGCAACACGCAGACTGCCGCCAACTCGGCTATCAGCAGCCAGGTGGCGACCGCTATTTCGGGCGACAGCTCTGCCACGAATGGGTCCTTCGCAATGAGCGGCGCTGCCGTGTCGTCGTCGTCGCTTAACACGGTCCAGTCGATCCTCCAGCGGGCCCGCAACATGACTGCGGTCCTCGAATCCAACAACGCCAACACGCAGGACGCCGCCAACGCCATGGACAAGGCGCAGCAGGCGACGGCCGCCTCAGGCATCGCCACCGCCGACGCGACGTCCGAGAGCGTGACCGGCGAGGTCGCGGCGCTTCTCGACGAGATCGAGCAGCAGATCGTCGACCAGCACTCCGAGAACACGGTCGACGCTGCTGAGCCGGCCGACGAGGAACCGCCGGCCGACGAGGAACCGCCGGCGGATGAGGAGGGCGGCGAAGCGCCGTAACCCTCAAGTACCGCGAAGCCCCGAGGGGGTGGAGCACAGTCCGCTCCACTCCCTCGTCACATTCGGGAGGAAGATCATGAGGAACCCCATTCTCGGCCTGCCGCAGCGCCTTGCAGCAGTGACCGTCGTCTCGCTCCTGCTCGCTTTCGGCGCCGCCGTCCCCGTCGAGGTTGCCAGCGCTGACGCCAACAACCAGCAGAATGTTGTGCAAGAAGAAATCGAGGTCCCGGGCGACGCGGTTTCGTCCGGTGGTGTCGCGAACGCAGGATCTGCCATGGCCCAGGCAGTCGCTGTCGTCCGCCAGCTCAATGTCCAGGTCGCCGCGGGTGATCTGGAGGCGCTGGCCAACAGCAGCCAGACCGCTACCAACACGGCCGGCGTGACCCAGACAGTCGTCGCGGTGGCCGGCGACGCCACGGCGACAGATGGCGGTACGGCCACCACGGGTTATGCGATCTCGGGGGCGATGGCCGTCGTCCTGCAGCTCAACATCCAGATCATGGCCCTGCTCTCGCCCGAATGCGTCGTGACGCAGGTGGCCTCCAACGACGCCAACGTCGACCAGACCGCCGCGGCAATCAGCGGCGAGGCAACCGCCGCCGGCGCCAACAGCGAAGCATCGAGCGGCAACGCTCATGCTTGGGCGCGCCAGTTCTCACTTCAGCGCAACGTCCAGATCTACGTCTGCACCGGCCGCAACCTCGGCAGCACCGGTAATCAGGAGGCGTCAAACTCGCTCGCGGCCGACCAGACAGCGGCGGCTATAAGCGGCAACGCGTCAGCGCTAACCGGCTCCGGTGCCGCAACGGGCAACACGCGCGCCTGGTCGTCTGACTTGCAGCGTCAGGTCAACCGCCAGATAGTGATCGACTGAGACACTCAGATTCAGCGTATCGCGGCGAGGGACCGGCTGTGTCCAAGGCGGTAGCGTGGTACTTTAGTCACGATATTCGCAAGGCGGCGCTGGAGAAGTCACACCTCCCGCCGGCTCTAGACACCGCGGCACTTGAACCTGAAACGAGTCATCCTCTACGGCGGCACGTCGACGCTGCTAATCGCCGCGATCGCCGGTGGGCTGTTGCTGTCCTCGGGCGATTCGGGGGATGACGACGCCACGGCAGGCCAGGAGCGTCCGCTGGGGCCCGGCTTCGCCTGGGTCGACGGGGAGTGGCTCTCGCCGCCCTACTTCGTCGAGACCGATGCCAGCGTCATTCGCATCAACGCCCGCCTCGTCCGGCGCGTCACCCGTCTCGAAACCGACGCGGAAGCCGCGAGCAGCCAGCCTGAAGGCTCGCTGGGTGAGCTCATGGAAGCCGCGGCGCTGCGCTTCGATGAGATGGGCGGAACGAGCTCCGAACGGCCCTCCGAAGCCCGCCTCGCGGAGCTGATTCAATATGTCGAATCGCTGCCAGGGGCCACCGGCGTCAACTTCGAGGAGCCGGTGCTATCGATCACCGACGAGGTGGGGCAATCAGGCTACGTCATTCTCCAGCGCCCTGACCCCCTGACCGAGCGCCAGAACGTGCGCTCTTTGCAGGCCGTGACGACGCGCTGGACCGCCAGCCTCCGTAAGGGCGACGCGCTGCTGTTCAGCGGCGACGTGACGTTGGAGGTCCCCGCGAAACAGACGGCCGACTTCCTCAATGCCCTTGTCGCCGTGTTCGACCTGCCGCAAGGCGAGCAACACCAGGCAATGCTCGACCTCATCGGCGAGGAGCAGATGGCAGCAGCGATGGTCGCTGGTGGCAGGCCGCCCGCGTCGCTGACCGACCGCCTCGCGGCTCTGACGCCGCTCGAGCCATCGCTCGTGACCCTCTCGCGCCAGGACGGAGGGGAGTATGGGCCGGCGGATGCCGCCGGGCAATACCGTACCCCCTCGTCGAACAAGGCCTACATCTTTCAGCCCATCGAAGTAGAAGGCCCCGATTGGTGCTTCCCGGATCCATTGATCCAGGCCGCGCTGCTGCACGGCTACCAGGTCATCCACCTTCGCGGCAAGGCCTCGACGCTCGATGCCGTGGTCACGTCTTCGCAGCAAGCCGGCATCTTTTACGTCTGCGGTCACTGGCACGCCATGGAGCCAATGGCCACGCGCGCCGACGCGATGGCCAAGGTGGCCGCGTCCAGAGAGGACCTCGCGCTGGCCGACGAGGACGTCTACCCCATCGTCAGCATTCACACACGGACAGTGGATAAGATGCCGATACCGCAGTTCTACATCGGCTCCGGCAGCGGCTTCTACGAGAAGCTCTGGCGCTCAGCCGGCAGCGTCGTCTTCCTCTCGCAGTGCCACGGCGCCGACCTGGCGTCCGGTTTCGACGTGCCGGAGTTCATGGCCATCGACGGGCAGTGCTTCGGCGTTGAGACCGAGCGGGCTCTCGAGACCGCCTTCTTCGCCCAGCTCGACGGCACGGGCGATAGCGGCCTCGCCCGCACCGTTGCCGCGGCGTTCGGCGCCATTCTGCCCGACACAGGCTGGATTCTGGAGGGCACAGGCAACACCGTCCTGTCACCCGCGGTCGCGGACTACGGACCCCAGACGGCGGTACCTGCGGCATCCTCGGCCCCCATCCTCGGGCGCGTGCAGTTCGACACGCCGATTGACCAGACGGTGGCTGCTGCCCTGGAAAACATCGTGAGACTTAACGGCTGCGGCGCCGTCATCACGCAGCGACGCTGGGTTGACGCCGCGACGCTGGAGTTTGAGTTCACCACCGGCCAGGACCCCGATCCCGAGGCCGTACATGACGGACCGCTAACGATTACCGTCGACGCCGAGTGGGCCGCGTCTGCCGGCGACCCATGGCTCAAACTGGACGGTAACCAGGACCCCCCTGGCAGCGATCACGTCGGGCCCAACCAGGACGACTTCGTCTGGGTCGTTGATTGCACTTCGTAGAAAAGCGAATCTAAGCGGCCCGGCCTGCTACCATGGAAGGACGAACCGTGGTTCAGGAATGGAGCCTCAGCCCGTGAGTTTCCCCAGTAGCTTCTACCGCTGGCGGCCGCACCCCTGGCACGGCCTCGAAGTCGGTGATGACCCGCCACGCCTCGTCCAGGCCTACATCGAACTCACACCCTTCGACGTGATCAAGTACGAGGTCGACAAGACGACAGGCTATCTACGCGTCGACCGGCCGCAGCGTGGCTCCGCCATGCCGCCGACGCTCTACGGCTTCGTACCGCGGACTCTCTGCGGCGACCGTGTTGGCGCGATTTTCGGCAAGGGCTATCGCGGCGACGGCGACCCGCTCGACATCTGCGTCGTCAGCGAACGCCCAATCAACCGCACCGAGGTCATTCTCAGCGCACGCGTCATCGGCGGCCTTCAGATGCTCGATGAGGGCCGTGTCGACGACAAGATCATCGCCATCCTGGCCAACGACAACGTCTGGCAGGCTTCGACCGACATCAACGACCTGCCGGCCATCATCATCGAGCGCCTGCGTCATTACTTCTCGACCTACAAGATGATCCCCGGCGAATCGCAGCTTACAGAAGTCAGTCCGGCCTACGACGCCGAGCAAGCCTTCCGCGTCATCGAAGCCGCGATGGCCGACTACGCGGACGAATATGGCGCCTGAGACGCCACTAAGCGCGAATCGAAGCCGTACCGATCATCTAGTTGATGATCCGGTCCGGTTTTCGCACGGGCGCTATCGCGGGGGCATTGTTTGCCGCGCTGCTCTCTGCCTGCGGCGGCTCGTCCGGCGCCAGCCAACCGCCGGAGGCCACGGCGTCTTCAGTCCCGGCAGCTTCGCCACCGGCCGCCTGCGGGCAGCAGAGTCCCCCGGCCCTACTGGCCGAGAACGGCATTTACTTCGGCGTCAACCTCGATTGGGACGAGGACTCACCGGCCGCCTATGCGGCGCGTCTCGGTAAGAGCCCCGCGGTCTACGTTCTCTTCGCCAAGTTTCCGCTCAGTGAAAGTGCCCTGGGCTACGTCTACCACATCGCCGAGCTCGTGAAAGCCCAGAATGGAGCACTGATGCTCACGCTGGAGCCCAACGCCGGCCTCGATACGGTCACCACCGATTCGGCGAATGCGCTCGCGGGTCAGCTCGCCGGCATCAACGCGAGAGGCGTGCCAGTCTACCTGCGATTCGCGCACGAGATGAACGGCTCCTGGTACACCTGGTCGCAGGACCCGGCGACCTATGTCCGGGCGTTTCGCGAGGTCGCCGCGGCTGTGCACGCCGAGGCGCCCGGCACCGCGATGGTATGGGCCCCGAATTACGGCGGCGGGTATCCCTTCAACGGGGGTCAGCACGGCGCCGTCGCGAACACCGAGGCCTACGCGCTCCTCGATACGAACGGCGACGGCCTGCTCTCCGCCCAGGACGACCCCTATGCGCCTTATTACCCGGGCGATGAAGCCGTCGATTGGGTGGGCATGTCGCTGTACCACTGGGGCGCGACATATCCCTGGGGCGAGAACGAGCTACCGGAAGCCGGCAAGTTCGTCGCGCAGCTCACCGGTGACTATAACGGCACGGGCGGCGATGACAGCGACGTACCGGATTTCTATGCTGACTACGCGATAGGCCACGACAAACCACTTGCCATAACGGAAACGGCGCCTTTCTACGCCGTCGGCGTCGAGGGGGACCCCGAGTTCGACCTCAAGCAATCGTGGTGGCAGCAGGTGTTTGCGGACGACCTGGCGCAGGCCTTCCCAAAGCTCAAGATGATCAACTGGTTCGAATGGCGCAAGTTCGAGTCCGAGGTCGGCGGGGAGGTTGACTGGACTGTCACTCGCGACCCGGAACTGCGCGCCGCTTTCCATGCCGCGCTGCCTGCGTCCTTGCGCTTCGCAACTCCGGGCGCCTGCTAGTCTGCCGCCGCTGCCTCCGCTACTGGCCTGGCGTCTCCGGAGCATGCGGCAGCCAGCGCTCGTGGGCGTGAACGTCGACGGCGAAGCCCGCCGCCACGAGGAGGTCGCGCCAGTCCGCCTGCGCCAGCTCAATCGCGCGCATGAGGTGGCCCATATCGCCGCCGCTCTGCTTCAGCGCCGCGAACTGGATGCGCTCGATCGCTGCCTCGCTCGCGTTGCTCGACAGCGCCAGGTTGCGGCCGCACTCTGCCGCCAGCAACGCCACGACTTCATCCCTCAGCGCGGGAGCGAAGAGCAGGTCGATGCGCCGCTGCGTCTCAGAGCTGATGGAAAATTGCTCGCCTGGCACACGCAAAGCTTATAGCGAAACTCCACTTCGGGGCTCTCCGAACTTCAAACGACGCGAAATCCGCACTCCTGGCGCAGACTCTCCGCCGGCACTGACACAACTGCGGCTTATCGCCGTTTTGACCAGTGCAGGATGCAAACGCACGTGAAAGGCAAGGAGAGCCGATATGCAGGATGAAAAAGGCCAAACCACGACGGAGTATGGACTGATCCTCATGATCGTGTCCGTCGCCGTCATCGCCGTCATGGTCATCGCCACTGGCAACCTGGTTGACCTCTACCAGGGTGCAGGCGATGTCGTCCACACCGCGGTCGAGAAGGTCATCGCGTAACAAAACAGCCGCCGGTAGATCCACCGGTGGCTGTTCGAGCCCTGCTACCTCGGCACCAGGCCTCAGTTCGTCCCGGCCCCGGTACAGGACTTGCCTGAAACGACGAGCTCCTTCAGGAAGACGATCTCCTGCATGTTGTTGACGAAGACCTGAGGGACACCATCGACGATGGAAATCTCACCCTGGGCGCAGACAAGCGTTCCCGGCTGCCCGAACCGCTCTTCCGGCAGCGTCAGGAACGCCGACCGGATTGCGCCCTCGAGCAGTATTGAGGCGATGTGTCCGGGTGCCGGAGCCCCGATATACAGGACGGTATTGCGCTTCTGTTCCGGAAGGTACTCTCCAGCGGCGACCTCGGCGCAGAGCAGGACTTCATCGCCGTCATGTTCGGCTAGCTCTTCGGCGAAGACGCAATTGTTGCCATCGCGTTGCGGCAGAAACGGCAGGCCGCTGCGGCCGCCAACCCCGCCTGAGCCGCCGGAGGACCCCCCGGAGGATGCCCCTGAGGAGCCTCCGTTGGAAGATCCGCCGCACGCCACGGCCGCAATCCCAAGGATCGCCAACACGACGACAAGTAACCTCATTTATCCTGCTCCTCCATAAGCTGCCTTAAAGCATTTTATTTCCATAAATGGCGAACAGGATAATAGCACTTCCGTATCCGAGGAAACAGCGGCCGATCGGACCGCAATTAGCCGCCCACCACCCTTCGCAGCACCACCTCCGCGTCCCCCGGCGCCCCGTCACCCCTCCAGGCAACGTGCTGGTCCGGTCGCACGAGTGCCAGCCGCGAGCCGTATGCCGCGGCCTCGCCCTGCAAGGCGTCACGCACCGTCTTTAGCGGGATACCCAGCGCCCTCGCTGCCTCTTCGAACCTTGAGACGTCGGCGTCATCGGCGCCCAGTGCAAGCAACGTGAAGTCTCGGCCCAGGGCCTCGTAGCTGCTGACGCCGCTGCCCAGTGACCGCGGTGCAAGGTGGTGGCCGGGACGCGCCGCGTAGGAGTGCTCGCCTCGGATGCCGCTAACACCGTCCGGCGGCCCGAACACGACGGACGACCCCTCATAGTTCGGCACGTAGGCCTCTCGCCGCTGCCCAGAAGTGGTGGCCAGCTCCTGCCACGCCTGCTCGAACTCCCTTTGGTCGCGGGCCGGGCTGTAGCGATCGAGGAAGGCACGGTCGAATTCGATGCCTCCGGCGATCATCGTTTCGCCGGTCTCGACGAAGATCGGGCGCCGTTCCTCGCCGTAGGAGTCGAGCAGCCGGTCGCCACCCCATCCCTGCAGCGCGGCGGCGAGCTTCCAACCCAGGTTCGCCACGTCTTCCAGCCCCGAGTTGAGCCCAAAGCCGCCGTAGGGTGGGTGGCTGTGCGCCGCGTCACCGGCGATGAATACACGCCCGCGGCGGTAATGGCTCGCCACGGCAATGCGAAGGTCCCAGAAACCTACGTGGTCGAACTCGCAGGGGAAGTCAAAGCCCGCGGCGGATTGCACCAGCCCTTGGAAGTCGTAGTTCTCCGGCGTTGTGTCGCGCGGCACCGGAGCGTGGAAGAACCAACCTTCGCCTACGTCCACGCGGCCGAAGAACTGCCAGTATCCCTTCAGCTCCGGCCGCAGCACGCGATACGTGGTGCGTTCCGGAAAACGCTTCAGTCCCTCGTGCAGCTCGCGCGATCGGAACACCGCCAGCACCATGCGCTGGTCGAAGTCCTCCCCGCCGCGGTCTATGCCGAGCTCCTCGCGGATCGTCGAGCGCGCCCCATCGCAACCCACGACGTACTCGGCCTCGAGTACGCGCTTCTCGTCGCCGTCTGTCTTGACGATCGTGACGCGCGCGCCGCCCTCGTCCTGCTCGACCGACTCTGCCGACCAGCCGAACAGGCAGGTCACGTCCGGGAAGCCGCTCACGCGGCGCCGCATGACCTCCTCCGTCAGGTACTGCGGCAGCCGCTCGTTGCGGCGGAAGAAGTAAGACGCCACGCTGGCGCCGCGGCCGGGCGCGTCGTTGTAGGTGTACCAGTACGGGCTCATCAGGTTGTCGTACGCCGTGACGCCACCGATCGGGTAGCCGTCCGGCAGCAATCGCGCCGCGCGTACTTCCTCGTCGATGCCCCAGAAGTACATCAGCTCCATGCTGCGGTTGGTCAGGTTTTGGCCCTTGGGGATGCGCTGTGGCGTCTGATGCCGTTCGATCAGCGCGCAACGCACGCCACGACGCCCCAACTCCAGCGCCAGCGCGACGCCCACGGGCCCGCCGCCGACGACGATGACCTGATAACGCTCTGACGTCTGCACGCTCACAGCGCGTAGGCTACCGCGACTAAGCCTTTGTGTCTGCGGAAACCGGCAACGGATTGCCTGCGTCTACGATAGTTTCGGATGTATGCTCATCCTCTGGATCACTGCTTTCGCAGAGGGAGCTTAAGAGATGAATGAGCTCGTCTACTTTGGTATCGGCTGCATCGCGGCCGCCATCGTTGGGGGAGGCCTCAAGGCGTTCAACGTCATGGAGATTGGCGTCATTGCCTCGATCGTTCGGCAGGTTCTCCTGGCGACGTTCGGTGTGATTCTCATTGTCGCTAGCGTCCTGATCGACGCAGACGATGACGGTGACGGGCCGCCACCGGCTATCGCCATCATTTCGGTTGTCTGCCAGCCGGCAACTGTGCAGCAAGGAGATCTGGTCACATGCCGGGCGGTAACCAGCCAGGACCCGGCATCTTACGATTGGCTCGCCGATGGCGGTGCGCCCCGCCAGTCGGCCGAGTCGGTGTTCGAGACGACATTTACGGCAGACGGATCGCAATCAGTGACACTCCAGGTCTGCAACTCGTTTGGCTGTAGTGAGCAACTGCAGACAGACGTTCAAGTTACCGCAGCCCCTGTAGCGAGTTCGGGAACCCTCACCCTAACCCTGGGGCGTGAGGTTTGGGCCGATTTCGACGAAGGCCGAATCTGGGATTCCCATATTTCAATCAACCTCGAGTTCTCGGATGACTACGAGGTGCTGCTCAGTCAAAACCCGGGCGGCCTCGCCGTTTGGGGAGGCCTTCCCGACGGCAATAGCATTCCAAGACTCAAGATGGCTGAGATAGGCAACGTCGAGCCTGGGCGGTCAGGTTGCGCGGAAAGCGCACCTCAGGCTGCGACCAACGGGTTCTCCTTGCGGGACCTTGGCGACAACTATGTATGCATGGCGACAACAGACGGTCGTATCGCGCAGTTCCGGATTGTGAATGTCAGTGACGACACCCCGTTCAAGGTGACACTTGAATACGTAACCTGGCAAGAATGAGCCGGATGCTCTAGTTCCCGGCGCAGTGCTCCCCGTGAATCTCCAGCGACTGGATGATCAACATGTTCAGCGCGCTCTGCACGTCGATCATCGGCTTGCCATCGCCGTCCAGCTCCACCTTGCCCTCGATGCATACGTTTATCCCGGCAGTGAACTGGTTCTCCGGGAACGGATTGAAGCCGGAACGGCTGTTGGCGGTGATGAACGCCGTGAAGTCCTGGTCCGGCGGTGCCGCGCCGAAGTAGATGTACGTGGTGCGGTTTTGCTCCGCGACATAGACCGCCTCTACCACCGTGCCACAGACGAGGACGAGCTGGCCGTTGAAGCCGGCCGTCTCGGCGGGCGTCTTACACCCCTCGCTCCTGGCATCGCCGGAGGAGGTGCCAAGCGCGCCACTGGAGTTCGAACCGCCACTTCCCCCGCCTCCGCCACTTCCGCCACTAGCACCGCTGCTGCCGCCGCCACAAGCAAGCGTCACCGCCATCGAAAACGCGAGAAACGCCACCAGAGTCTTCATAGCCACCTCATCCCGGCATCGGCCGGTCTAAAGCTGCGTCCAGCGGTTGCGAGGCGTGCGCACCGGATGATAGCACTGTTGCACAAGCCCTCCCCAAGACAGGCCGAATGGCCATTACACCTCACGTAAGGGGGAAGGTAGCTTCTGAGTATCAACGCCCGCGTACCTCGCCGGAGGTGCGATGCAGGAGGAACCCGAATGCTATCCAGCGAAGACAACGAGCTCGTTACGAATACCGACCCGGGCACGCCGATGGGCGACTTGTTTCGCCGCTTTTGGCTACCCGTCGCGCTCTCGGAGGAGCTGCCGGGCCCTGATTGTGTTCCTGTCAAGCTGAAAATCATGAGCGAGGACCTGATCGCCTACCGCGACACCGATGGCAACGTTGGCCTCATGGACGCCTTCTGCCCGCACCGTGGCGCGCCGATGTTCTTCGCGCGCAACGAGGAGTGCGGCCTACGCTGCGTCTACCACGGCTGGAAGTTCAACAAGGACGGCACCTGCGCCGACGTCCCCAATACGCCGGAAGGTGACACCTATAAGCACAAGGTGCGCATCACGGCCTACCCCTGTCGCGAGTCGGCTGGAATCGTATTCGCCTACATGGGGCCGAAGGAGAAGCAGCCGCCGTTCCCGGACTTCGACTTCAACAAGGTGCCGTCGACCAACGTCTACGTGACCAAGTTCCAGCTCGAGTGCAACTGGCTGCAGGCCACGGAGGGCGACTTTGACCCGAGCCACGTGCCGTTCCTGCACAGCACGCTCGACAACAATGCGACGAACCCACAGTTCCAGTTCCAGGCGCCCAGCCCGCTAACCGGCGTCGCGACGCGTAACGCGCTATCCGGCCCCCTACCGGAGGACGAGCCGTTCCCCTTCGCCGTCGGCAACCGGCGCTTCAAGAAAGATGACCGGCGTGCCAAAGACACGCTGGAGGACATCGACGGCGCAATGTACGCGATATCACGCATTTCGCGGCCGGACGGCAAGGAGCAAGCCAACGTCATCCTGCGATTCCTCATGCCGATTTACTGTCCGCCCGGCATCGTCCGCCCCGAGCACTTCGCCGGCAACTTCCGCGTGCCGATCGACAATGAACGCATGATGTTCTTCCGGCTGCGCTGGGCCCTCAAGCCGATGACCCCGGACGACATCGTCTACTACAAGCAGGGTGGTTACGCCTACCCGGAGATGATCCCCGGCACCTGGAAGACCAAAGCCAACGTCTTCAACGACTACGAGGTCGACCGGCTGGGACAGAAGAACCACCTGTACTCCGGCATCAAGACCTTCCCGCTCCAGGACATCGCGATGATGGAGAACCAATGGGGGCCGATCGCCAAGCGTGAGTACGAGCACCTGGTTTCGATGGACTACCACATGATCTACCTGCGTCAGAAGCTACTGCGTGCCGCCAGGGACATGCGAGATGGTATCGAGCCGAAGGAGCCCTGGCTGCCCCAAACCTACCACTACCACAGCGCGTCGGCGCTCGTGGAGAACGGCGACTTCCAGGCGGCTGTCGCGGCCGCGAAGGAGAAGGCGCGCCGGAGCATCATCGACCCCATGCCTGAGAGCGTTGCTGCCCCTATTACGGCGAACGGCGGCGCAAACGGCTCGGAAGCAGCCGGTTAGGAGGATCCGTTGCCTCACTTCTTGCTACAAGCGTCCTACAACGCGGCGGCATGGGCGGCCCTGGCGAAAGAGCCCGAGGACCGCACCGAAGCGATCAAGCCAGTCATCGAGCGGCTGGGCGGGAGAGTAATCTCCGGCTACCTCTCATTCGGCGACTTCGATATTGTCGCGATCGTAGAGCTGCCGGGTTCGGTCCAGGCGGCCGCCTACGCCATCGCGTCGTCCGGCGGTGGCGCCCTGCGCGTCCACAAGACCACGCCCTTGCTGACGCCCGAGGAGGCCAAGCAGGCGATGCGGCTGGCGGCACAGACCGAATACCACGCTCCACACGCCCTGCAGCAGGCGATGGCACAGGAGGCCGCCGACCTCGTCGCCGCAGTGGGTGAATAGGGGCTGGGAGACCTATGCGGCCTTTTCGGCCGCCTTTTCCTGTGCCGTGAGGTAGTGCAACACGGCGTCACGAGCGATCGGCCGCGAGAACAGGAAGCCTTGCGCGCGGTCGCACTTCGCTTCCATGAGCAAGGACAGCTGCTCGCGCGTCTCGATGCCCTCAGCGGTCACGTCCATGTCAAGCGCGTGCGAGAGCTGCACCATCGCCTTGATGATTGACTGCACCTTGCGGTCGCCGGGTGCCTGCCGGACGAATGACTGGTCGATTTTCAGCGTATCGATCGGGAAGCGCCGCAGGTAGCTGAGCGACGAGTAGCCGGTACCGAAGTCGTCGATCGCCAGCTTCACGCCGAGCTCTTTCAGGCTATGCAGCGTTGCCGTCGTCGAATCGAGGTCGCTCATCAGCGCTGTCTCGACGATCTCGAGCTTGAGGCGCTGCGGCAGTAGCCCCGACTCGTTCAACGCGGCGTTTATCTCGTCGACGAAATCGCGCGCTCGGAATTCGAGCGGTGACACATTGACGCTGATCATCGAATTGGCGAGATGGGGATGCGTCCGTGCCCAGCTCTGCGCTTCCTTGCACGACTCTCTCAGGACCCATTTGCCGACGTCGCGGATCATGCCGAATTCCTCGGCCGTCGGGACGAACTCCAGCGGCTGGAGCAGGCCCTGGCGCGGGTGCTGCCAGCGCACGAGTGCCTCGAAACCCACTATCGCCCCGGACGTCAGGTCGATCTCAGGCTGAAAGTCGAGCCTGAGCTCACCGTGGTCGATCGCCGCGCGAAGACCGGCGCCAAGCTCAAGCGACTTGAAGTTCGACTCTCGGCTTCGCGGCGTGAAGATGCGATAACAGTTGCGTCCGTCTGCTTTTGCTTGGTACAGAGCCACATCAGCCCGGCGCACCAGCTCGTCCGCCGAACAGTAAGGCCCATCATTGAACGCCACCCCAACACTCGCCGACATGACCACCTCGTGTCCGTCGATCGAGAAGGGCTGCTCCAGTAGCGTCAGTATCCTTGTCGCCAGCGCCTCGGCGCCCTCGCGTTCGCGCAGGTCCTCCAGAACGAAGGTGAACTCATCGCCACCCAGCCGGGCAGCCATTTCGCCGCCGCGAACGGTGCCCGCAAACCGTGCTGCGGCTTCCTTCAAGAGCTGATCGCCTGCGGGATGGCCCATGGTGTCATTCAGTCGTTTGAAGCCGTCGAAGTCGAGGAATAGCACCGAAACGTGACCCTGCCTGCGCTGACTGCGCGCCAGAGCGTCTGTCAGGCGCTCCATGAAATACGAGCGGTTCGCCAGCCCGGTTAACTCGTCTCGATACGCTTTGTTCCGGACGTCGGCGAGAAACCGCGTATGCGTGACCTTCGCCACAAAGATGCCGACCGGCAAGGCCAGCATCTCGATCCCGAGCAGGACCAGGCGTGGAGTTGGCTGCTCCGCCCTCGTCAGCCACAGCGTAAGGCCGAACAGTACCGTCCAGTAGATGACACCGCTCACCCAGGAGAAAACAAACAGGGCCTTGAGTCGCAGAAGCAAGCGACTGTCCTCCCCCCACCAGCAGGTCAAACGCCGCGGCGCCGCCTGAATATCGGCGAATGCGCCGATATTGAATTCTCGGCAGATCGAGGTCGAAGCAGTATCGCGCCCGACTATTTGGGTTCGCATGCCTGGGGCGCCCTTCGCGTTGCGCCTGGGCGTCCTTGCCTCATTGACAGGTTGACTCGCCGCTGTTAGGTTCCCGCGCAGGCGCAGTGGTCGTGGCCCAAAGTCGCGTATCCGTTCAGACCCGACACCCCGAATTGGCTTTGTGAGGCCGGTAGGTTCACCTGGGAGGCATCGGATGACAGACCAGACCGCTCTAGACTTTCCCGTCCCTGCTGATATCGAAGGCTTCTGGGTTTGGGAGAAGCTGCATTGTCCGCGTCCTGTAGCCCCGCTGGAGCAGGACCTCCTCGTCCGCGCCTGCGCCGAAGGCTTCAACGCCTCGATGGCGGAGTACGGCTCGATCATCGATCTGGGGGCCCGGTTCATCAACGACTACCTCTACGTCAGCTTCGTGCCGAAAGACCTTGGAAACGACGACCCGCAACGGAGACTCGAGCGTGGCAAGTCGCGGGTAGGCGAGTTGATGCCGCGCATCGGCGACCTCTGGCAAAAGCAGTGGCTGCCTTCCATCCTGCCTGCCCTGACTAAAGCGCGCGAAACCGACTTCAGCAGCCTCGATGACGATCAGCTGGTCAAGACGTTCGAAGAGATGCGCCGCGGCGTGGTTGAGCGCTGGGCGATACACGGCAAGATCAACTACGCCTTTTACGCGGCGGGTATCTTCGGTGACTTTTACAAGGAAGCCCTGCAGCCCGAGGACGAGACAGAAGCGTACGAAGCACTGCAGGGGTTCCCAACCATCGCCCTCGAAAACTCGCGGCGCCTGTGGCATCTGAGCCGCCTGGCACGTTCCGACCTGGAGTTACGGCGCCTCTTTGAGATTGCCGAGCCCGGAGAAGTACTTGCGGAGCTCAAGGAAAGCGACGGCGGGCGTGCGTTTCTCATGGAGCTCGACGCCTACCTCGAGGACTTCGGTTGGCGCACCGACAGCATCTTCGAGCTGACCAAGAAGTCCTGGTGGGAGGACCCGACGATCCCTCTGAACGCAATTCAGGGCTACATCAACATCGGCGACGAGGGTGGCCCGCAGTCACAGTATGAATCAGCCGTCCGCCGCCGCGAGGAACTGCTGGCTGCGGCGCGCATGAGGTTGGCAGCCGAACCCGCGAAGCTGGCTCGCTTCAACGAGCTCTACGAAACGGCAGCCTGCTTCACGCCGGTGGCGGAAGACCACAACCATTACATCGACCAGATGGGTGACATCGTCATGCGCTATCCGGCCCTGGAGATCGGCCGCCGCCTCGTCGCCAGAAAGTCTATCGCCGGCGAAGATGACGTCTTCTTCCTTCATCTGCCCGAGATTGAAGCGGGTATGGGCGGCCGGGACCTCAAGGCCGTCGCAACGCAGCGCCGCAAGGACCTTGCCCGCTGGTCCCAGATCGTGCCGCCGCCCGTACTCGGCGTGCCACAGGACCCCAGCGGTGATCCGGCTGAAGACCTGCTGATGCGCTTCTTCGGCTCGCCGGTTGAGCCCAGCACGGACCCGGCGATCATCACCGGCATCGCGGCGTCGCCAGGCACGGTGCGGGGAACGGCCAAAGTCGTGCGCGACCTCACGGAAGCCAGCAAAGTCACCCAGGGCGATATCCTGGTCTGCGAGATGACCCTACCGCCGTGGACGCCGCTGTTCGCCACCATCGCCGGCGTGGTCGCGGACACGGGCGGCATCCTGAGTCACTGCGCCATCGTGGCACGCGAATACCGGCTGCCGTGCGTCGTCGGCACTGCCGTCGGGACCGCTGTGATAAAAGATGGCATGACGATCACGGTGGATGGCACCAAAGGCATCGTCCGCATGGAGTCGTCCTGAGGCACGACGCCTCGGTGATGAAGGCCTGCGTTTCGCAGGCGGGAGGCCCACATGATCACCAAATTCGATAGCCTCTTCGCGGGCCACGTCGATATGCAGGACATCGGTTACGCCGGGACGGCCGTCAACGACCGGCGCTTCTCCAACGAGCACCTGACTACCGCCTTCAACAAGGCCGAAGCCATCGCGCAATGCATGGATCGGATGGGTTACGACACGTTCTGGCTCGCGGAGCATCACTTCCAGCGCGAAGGCTACGAGTGCATCCCAAACATCCCGCTTCTGATCGTTCACCTGGCTCATCTGACCCAGCGCATTCGTCTCGGCTGTGCCTTTAACGTCACGCCCATGTGGCACCCACTGCGCCTCGCTGAGGACTTCGCGACGGCCGACATCCTGACCGGGGGCAGGGCGGTCTTCGGCGTGGCGCGCGGCTATCACACGCGAGAGGTCGAGACCTTCGGCGCGCCGCTGCTCGATCAGGAGTCCAACCGCGCTCTATTCGAAGAGCAGGTTGAGATCATCTTCAAGGCCTTCAACGAAGAGTCTTTCTCCCACCACGGCAAGTACTACAACATCCCCGCCGACGTGCCGTACCGCGGCTACCAGATGGAGTCGATAACGCTGGTGCCGCGCCCTTTGAACCGGCCCGTAGAGTGCTGGCAGCCGATTCAGGGCGGGACGGCTCGCGCCCTCGACTTCATGGCGAAGCACGGCATCAAAGGCACGATCGGTGGCGGCGTTGCTGAGGGCGGTGCGATGGACAGCGTGGTCCTCGGCTACCGCGACGCCCTGGCCCGCGCCGGCCGCGAAACCTTGCCCGGCAGCGACCTCAACATCGGCTTCCAGTTCTACATAGCCGGCAGCGAGGAAGAGGCGATGCGAGACGCGGCCGCGTTCTACGAGGAGAACACCAAGATCGTGGGTCCGCTGCGCCTCACACGAGGCCTCACCGAGCAGCAGATACTCGACCTCAGCGACCCCCGGCGAGCCCCCCACGCCGACCTACCATCGATTCGAAAGGCGGCTGCTGCCGGCTCGTTCCTCTGTGGCCCGCCGGAGCTCGTCGCAGAGAAGCTCATGTCGGTCGCCGAGCGTTACCCCGGCCTCGAACGAGTCACCGTAAGCCACCCCATCGGCACCCCGCAGCGCGTCATCACAGAGCAGCTCGAATGGTTCTCGCGCGACGTCATGCCCGCCTTCAAGGGGAAGGTCGCCGAGGCAAGTCCTGCAACATGACGAGCGATCGAGTCGGCGGGGCAAACCCGGGATCGGGCGTAAAGCCCAAGAGCGTCCATCTCAGCGTCCGCGAAAAGGCCTGTCAGGCATTGGAATTAGCGATCGACGAAGTCGGAGGGGATAGATGCCAACCAAACAGCGCGTAGACAGCCCAAACGTCCCCGTTCCGCCGCCCGAGACTTGGTCCAACTGTCTGGTGGTCGGAAACCAGGTCTTCATAGCTGGAATGACCGCGGTCGTGGCGGGTGAACTCGTTGGTGGCGATTCCATGTACGAACAGGCGAAGGCGACGTTCGCGAAAATTGAGCACCTGATGCAAGCAGCGGGTGGCGTGATGAACGATGTCGTGAAGGTCAACATCTTCGTCACCGACATCACCCGGCGGGAAGAGGTCTGGCAGGCGAGACGCGAGCGCTTCTCAGGCGACTTCCCGGTCTCGACCCTGGTGCAGGTCGGCGCCGTAGGCGGTCGAAGCGACTGCCTGGTCGAAATCGAAGCCGTCGGCTTCATCGGTGCGGGAAGTACGTTATAGAGCAGCGGCCTGTCTGTGTGACCCCATTTGCAACCACGATGTCCGCCGCGCGCTAGAACCCTGCGGCACACCCAAAACGACTCGCTCGGCACGGGAACAGGCCTGCCACCTCGCCGGAGCAAAGGTCGCCGTAGACCTTGCCGTCTTGACCCGATCCCGGGCTCTGGATTCGCCGCTTGGCAGGCGGCCCGTTCTCTTGAGAGTACGTCCCCGGACGGCATCGAGGAGCTCCCCTTGAGCTCCTTTTAGAGCCGTTTGCAGGTTCTGCTGGCGGATCCGGGTGTGGTTCACTTCGAGTGTGCGCAGATGAAGAGAAGGAGCGAATGACATGTTCGAACGCATTCTGGTGCCGCTGGATGGATCGCCGACCGCCGCAAAGGCGCTTGAGCAGGCAGAGGCTCTGGGCGAGAAACTCGGATCAACCTTGATCCTGGTCCGTATTGTGCACACGCTGGGCGACCTGGCGAGCGCAGCCACGCCGTCGCTGACGAGTCAGGCGGCGACCAGCCAGGACGTCATCGCACGTAGCGATAGCGCCAGCGAGCACGCCGAGTCCCGTACCTACATTTCGAACCTCAGCGACGCGCTGCGCAAGCGCGGGCTTGGGGTCGAAACCCACATCGGTGAAGGCGTACCCGCGGACGAGATCATGAAGACCGCGCTCAGCGCCAACGCAAGCCTCATCGTCATGACCGCCTACGGAGCCGGTGGCGCCCACACGAGGGCCGAAAAGGCCGTTTTCGGCGGCGTGGCCGACGAAGTGCTGCGGCAATCCCGCGTCCCTGTCCTGCTAGTCCGGCCGTAAGGGACGGCGAAAGGAATCGATATGAAATGGCTCATCGGACTCGTGCTGGCGCTGCCCTTCATTTTCATCCCGGCAACTGCCTCCGCGCAGTCGCCCGAGAATGACGACGACTTCACGCTGCGGATCAACGGCGACGCCACCATTTCCCAGGGCGAACGAGTGAACTCGGTTGTCGTCATCAGCGGCGACCTGACAGTCGAAGGCGAGGTGACGGACTTTGCCCTGGTCATCGATGGCGACGCGATAGTCAGCGGCAAGGTCGGCGGCGATTTGACGGTCATCTCTGGCGACATTGACCTCGCATCGACGGCCGTCGTCGACAACTTGAACTCGGTCCGCGGCGAAATTAATCGGGCTTCCGGCGCGACGATCCTCGGTGACGTCAGCGAACGCGACAGCTTCCGGTTCCTCTGGTGGGCTGCCAGCCTGTTCTCGATCCTGCTCTGGCTCGGCATGACCTTGGCGGTAATCGCGGCAGCGCTGATCTTCGCGGCCTTCGGTGGGAGACAGCTAAGCGCGGCATCGCGCGGCATGACCGGCGACCTGGTGAACACGATCATCGGCGGCGTCTTTCTCTGGGTCGCCGTGCCGATCCTGGCGGGGATCGCCATCGTGACTATCGTCGGTCTTCCGTTTGGCCTCGGCCTGCTCCTCTTCCTGCTCCCGACACTCGGCTTCCTGGGGTACCTGGTGGCGGGAACGCGGCTTGGCATGTGGCTGCTCGGCCTCGGCAGCCGCGAGCCCGGCGATCGCCCCTTCCTGGCCGCCGGTCTCGGTATGCTGGCCCTGCAGCTGCTGGTCTTGATCCCGGTCCTCGGCGTGGCGATCGCCCTGCTGGCGGGTATCTGGGGTGGCGGCGCGCTGGCGTTCCGGCTCTATCGCAACGCGGGCGGCAAGGGCGTTGAGGGGGCCGAGTCGCCGGCGCCGCAAAGCGCAAGCGGCATGGCATGAGGAGCGTCGGGCGGTAACGGCGGTTGAGCCGTGGCCCCCAGCCCGGATCGCAGCGTCTCAAACTGAGACGGCCGGCAGAATGCCGGCCGTCTCGACGAAGGTTTCGCCTCCGGGCTAGCTGCCGCTAACCGGTGCCTCCTGTGGCTGCGCGACCTCGCCCGCCGTCCACACCTCGCGTAAGTGCCGGCTGCCGTCCCACCAGTCCTCGCTGCGGGGAAGGATGCACTCACCGGAACGCTGGCGGTAGACGGTTGGGTCGTCCACGCCGGGGGGTACGGCACCGTGATCGCGAAGCGCCTTCGCAGCGGCAATCCAGCGACGGCGCGTGCGAATGATCATCGAGTCCGTGGTACCGAGGTGCTCGTGATCGCGAGCATAGATCGGTCCCATCGTCTCGGTCATCGCCATGTCCTGCTGGCGGATGCCGGGGATGCCGGTGTAGCTGACGTTGCTCTTCTGATCCTCCCGGTCGATGAGGTAGTCGTTATCCATGTCCTGGGTGAGCCGGAAGCGGCCGTACCAGTCGCTGGTTTGCGGCACGTAGACGCCGCGGGTCAGCGGTGGCAGCTTCTGCGCGACGTCCGGCATCTCGCCGCGGTTGATCGGCGCCTTGTAGCGACTCTGCCCGTTCGAGTTGTCGTCGGTGCGGACGTTGATCTCCCACTGCAGCGTGTGCTCGTCGTCCATCGGCACGTAGGCGTTCATCTTGGCGACCGGGCCGAGGTCACCCGCTGCTTGCTCCGCGTAGAAGGGGAAGAACGAGTGGCCGATGCGCCAGTAGTTCGTGTCGTCTTCCGCCGGCCGGTAGAGGCCGTAGGAGCAGCCAAAGTCGGTCTCGCGTACGACGAATTTGCCGGCGCGCTGCTTGTATTGATAGGAGTTGAAGCTTCCCGGCGCCTGGTCGTCGGCCTTTTCGGCGCCCATGTGCAGGAAGACGAAGTGGACCGTGTCCATCTCGCCTTCCAGGCCCTGCATCCAGTTGTTGGGGCGGTAGAGGACACTGATGCCCTCCGGGTCCTTGTTGAGGATGTTCGCCTCAATGTCGGGCAGCGGAGGCGGTATCTCGCGAGGACCCATGTAGGCCCAGACGATGCCGTTGCGCTCCTGGGTCTGGTAGGCGCCGATGCGTACCTTGTTCTTGAAGTTGGACTCGGCCGGTTCGGACGGCATATCGACGCAGGTGCCGCTGCCGTCGAATTTCCAGCCGTGGTAGACGCAGCGCAGCCCTTCCTCTTCGTTGCGGCCGAAGAACATTGAGGCGCCGCGATGCGGACATGCGTCGGCAACAAGACCAACCTTGCCGGACGTCATGCGGAAACCGATCAGTTTTTCACCCAGCAGCATGATGCGTACGGGCGGCGCGTCGGGGCCCGGCAATTCGTCAGAGCGTATCGCCGGTAGCCAGTACTGACGGAACAGGTTGCCCATGGGCGTCCCCGGCCCGACGCGGCATAACAGATCGTTGTCTTCTTGACTAAGCATGCTTCACCTCGGAATCGTTGCCGTATTGGTAAGTGAAGACTAGGTCTGGCGATTGCGGTCAGAAAGGGCCGTTTGTCCCAATCAGCTATTGCGCGCGGCGAAATAGTCCGAATGGCCCAACTGGTGCTTATAGCGGCTCTTGAAAGAACGGAATGAGTTCGCTCAGCGGGCTCGCGAACCTTTCGGCCCTACGCGAGCACCTTACGGCGCTATGGGCGAGACGCGAACGCGACGGCGCCGCCGGCACCATCCCCGATAGTCGCGCTCTCACACGGTCGACTTCGCGTCACCGCTAGCTTGATGACAACTGGTGCAGACACGCGATGATTAATGCCGAGCTTCGCGGAAAGCGACTCCGACATCTTCATCGCATCCCCGGAGCAACTGGAGCAGCTCGGAGTTTGGAGTTGGTGGAGACGGGGGAGAATCGAACTCCCCGTCCAGAAGAAGTACGTCCAGGATCTACTACAAGCTTATCCGGGCATTTAATCTCGCCTTGGACGCCCGCCGCTCCGGCAGGCTGACGTCCGGCACCACCGGTTATCTTAGGCTCCGCCTACCGATCGTCAGCAGAACAGCACCCCGACATTTCGTCGCTGAACTCCCCACCCATCAGGGCGAGATGGGGGTCAACGTACACTGCTAGTTAGGCAGCGTAGGCGAGTTGTTTTTCGCCAGTTATGGTTTGCCACCTGATTAACGAGGGCGATGGCGCCTCGGCTTGCAATCCGGGTCCGGCATTCCCTGTCGAATCCTGTCGTCCCCTT
>DASTLN010000113.1:0-16167 GCA_035714925.1 Dehalococcoidia bacterium
CTTCGCCGAGGTTACTCAGGAGTCGCACGGCAGCCACAGCGCGGATCTGGTGGCGTTCTTGCACGGCAAGGGCCGCGTGGCGCACGCAAAGGGGCATCTCCGGGATATGGTGCTATATCTCATCGTGGACGCGGCCGCGGCTGGCGCTGTGCGAGATGACGTCCCGGCGGATGAGCTGGCGGGTTACTGCCTCAGCGCCCTCGCGGTGGCGCGGGAGCTGCAGGAGGCGGCGGCTGTGGCACGGCTGGTCGACGTGATCCTGACGGGCCTGCGCTTCCGCGAGGATTGAGTCTCGCAGCGACGTCTCAGGGCGCGTCGACTCGCGGGCACGATGCTGACGCAACCTCGTCCTGTGCAGCGACGACGTGGCGCCCAGGGAGGACGCGCAGGCCTGAAGGCCTGCAGCTACATCGCCAGGATGCCGGTTCGGTTACGGGCGATGCGGTTACTCCTTATGCGCCTGCCAGACGGCCGTTAACGCCGCCGCGATTGTAGCTGGGAGGGCGCGTCAGTCGTAGTCGATGAGGGCGAAGACATCGTAGCCCTGCAGGCGCTTGCGGCCTTCGAGGCCCTTGAGCTCGATGAGGAAGGCCATCCCCGCAACGCGCGCGCCGAGCAGCTCGACGAGCTTGGCGGCGCCAACGGCGGTACCGCCGGTTGCCAGCAGGTCGTCAATGATGACGACGGAATCGCCGGCCGATAGCGCGTCGCTGTGAATGTCGAGCTGGCCTTCGCCGTACTCCAGGGCGTATTCGATCGACATGTGCGCGGCGGGGAGCTTACCGGGCTTGCGCACCGGCACGAAAGGCAGGCTCAGCCGCGCTGCCACGGGGGTGCCGAACAGGAAGCCTCGCGATTCGATACCGACGATCGCGCCTGCATTGCGCGAGGCGACGTAATTTTGCATCGCGTCGAGCGCGGCATTGAAGGCCGGGGCGTCCTTGAGAAGCGGCGTGACGTCACGGAAAAGGATGCCGGGCTGTGGAAAGTCGGGAACGTCGCGGATGAAGGCGCGAAGATCGCCGCTCACGGGCCGACCTGGGGTTGCCAGACGCCCTCGACGGCGTACGCTTCGTCCGCGCCGGGCCAGGGCGGCATCGTCACCGCGACCGCGCAGAAGGGCTCGCTGCCGCTGCAGCGGAACTGGAACGACGTACCGGCCGGGATGCTGACACAGGCGCCGGCTTCGAGCTGAACGATCTCCTCGCGACCGGCCTGCCGGCGCCACATCTCGCCGCGGCCGGAGACGACGTACCAAAGCTCCTCGACGCTGTAGTGCGCCACGGCGATCGATGTCTGACCGCGATCAAGCCGGAAGTGCGCCATGCTGCCGCCATCGAGGCGCAGGAGGATGCGCACCTGCGAGCCGTCCGGCGCCAGGACGTCGGGTTGAGACGGCAGCGCCATCGTTTCGAAGTTCGCCATTCGTGCCCTCCGCGCCATCTTACCCAAGGAGCCGCGCGAATGGTCAAGCGCAAGCGACGTTGTGTCGAGAATGAGAAGAGGTACTCGGCAAATGAATCGACTCTTCCCACGCCGCCTGATCAGCACGGCCGTGGCGTCCCTGGTGTCCTGCTCGTTGTTGGCTGCGTGCGGCGGCGGTGGTGAACCCGTTGCGCCGACCGTACCGGCCAACGCCCCGCTGGCGCCTACGCCCAACGCGACGGAGACGGCCCGCCGGCTAATCGACACGGCCGAGTCGGAGTACATGGCGCACATGACCGTCGAGCTCCACGACCTGGTCCGTTCGCAGCCCTGGTTCGGTAACCTGACACAGGACCACGTCGACCTGATCGCGGCCATCCTGCGCACCGAGCGCGCGGCGAAAGCGAAGGGCGAGGCAGACAGCATCGTGGAGATGCTGACGTTCGCGTCGGAGCAAGGCTGGTACGGCGATGGCCTCGAGATCGGCGAGGCGCGCGGCCTGCGCGGCGCCTTCGAGGCGTACGAGAAGTCGTTGACCAACAAGTACGGGCCTACGATCGGCCCGGTGCTCGCCACGACGCTCGAATACGGCCTCTTCGAGGCGATCGACCTGGAAGGCGGCGAACTCATCGTCGTCGTCTCGGCCGACGACCCGGAAGTGGGCCGCACGGTCATCGAGAAGGCGCTCAACTGGCTGCCACAAATCGAAGAGCTGGTCGGCCCGTACCCGTACTCGTTCCTTCACCTGATGGTGACCGACATTGGCGAAGTCTATGCCGGGCTGTCATACGACGAGTTCATCGCCATCGCTCCGGACTATGTGGACGATGAGACGATCGTGCATGAGCTGACGCACTCGACGATGTATGGCTCCTATCCGGCGTGGTTTGAGGAAGGCTTCGCTTACTTCGTCGGCTACTACATGACCGACACGTTGGAGGAGAACGTCCAGTTAGCCAAGGACGCGCTGGGCGGCACATGGCTTTACGTAGGAGCCTACCGCGATACCTCGGATATCGGCTTCCTTCGCGAGCAGATCGAAGGCATGCTGTTCATGAACGGCGTCTACGAGATCAATGGCATCGACGCATTGATCGGCACCGTGCGGCAGATACGCACGAAGTCGCTGAGCGACCAGGAGCTACTGCGCACCTTTGTCTCCTACGGCACAGGCGAGGAACAGCGCCGCATGGAAGCCTACTTTTGCGAAAACGTGGTCGGGACATCTCGCAACTACTGCCCGCCAGAGAAGCCGTTTTAGCGAGCAATCGCGAAACTGAAATGCTGTAGTCTTGAACCCGCGAATAACGCCTGCATATCATTATCTGCAGATTCCCGCCCGGGCACCCGTAAGCGCGGATGCCCGACCAGACCAAATCCGCCAAATGAGGTGCTCATCTTGATGGGACGAAGCGTCCCCGCACTACGAATCGCACTGATCTTGCTCGTCACTGCGCTGGCCGGGGCCGGCGCGCTACGCTCGAACACGCCTCAATCGGCGGAGGCGGCGGGAGCTTTGCTGAGGTTCCCGTCCACGGACTGCAGCGGTGGCACTCCGGAGGTCACCTTCACCTGGAACCCGATCGACGGGGCGACCGAGCAGTGGCTGGACCTCTCGCGCAAAGGAAATCGCTTTGCGCCGGGGACCTACGCGGGCTTCAAGCTCGCGCCGGGCATCGACACGCTCACCGTGGCGGCTTCCGACCCCGACGTGCCGTACTACTGGCGGATCAACTCCAAGACCCCGATAGGCTGGCTGGAGTCAAACCAGGGGCAATTCGTGCCCTGCGGCGGCCCGCAGTTGCTCTGGGGACCGACGACCTGCCAGTCAGCGGAGCTGGCGGCGGTTGACTTCAACTGGGCACCACGCGCCGACGCGCTTGGCTATCAGTACCTTGAGATCAGCAATAGCACCAACTTCAGCAACCCGACCAGCGTTGGACCGCTGGCCCCATCGGCCCATAGCTACCGACGTGGCGGCTTCAAGATCGACGAGCGCACCTACTTCCGAGTCGTCTGGGAGGCCTTCGACGGTACTCGCGTCGCGACCAAGACCGCTTCATTCGTACCGGATTGCACGGTGTCAGCCGTCAGTTCGGCGCTGTACTACTCCGCGGACCGTTTGGTGTCGACCAGCCTCGGCATCGACGCGCCGGTCAATGTTCGCGACGTCGGCTTCAGCGGCTTCCTGGGCGTGCCTCAGGGCGCCTATGACGTCGTGCGCTACAACTTCGCGGCCCTGCCGAACCTCAAAGGCTACCCCGGCAACGGCGGCGTGACGGCCATCGGCGGGCATGTTGACTACTATTCGGTCGGCCTGGCGATCTTCGCGCCGCTCAGGTCGGCGCAGGCAGGCATGACCTTCGAGTACCATCGCGGCGACGGCGTCGTGGTCAAGTACGTGGTCGACTGGGTGAGAGACGTCCCGTTCAACCAGAGCCTGAACAGCTACCTGACGAGCAGAGGAGACGAGCTGCTGCTGATGACGTGCAACGGCACCTTCGATCAGACGGTGCGCCGTTACGACCTCCGCCGCCTGGTACACGCGGTCCGGGTGAACTAGGCGGACCAGAAACCAGAATAAAGAGACCGGCTCTCACGAGCCGGTCTCTTTATCATTCCGGTGCGGCGCTGATTACTTGCGCATCGCGACGCGGGCGCCGGGCATGAAGCCGTCGACGCGATCGAGGTCGAGGATCACAGGTGAACCCTTCTTCTCACGGTCCGCGTTCTGCTCCGGCTCCGGGATGCTGCTGTACACCTTCTCGCGCGTCGCATCGTCATTCTGGATGTGGGCGATGCCGCGGAACTGCAGCATCGCGCGGTCGTCCGGACCAGGATTGCGATAGAGCATCGTTACGGGCCCGCTCTTGCCGGCGAGCACCTTGTTAAGGCCGCCTTCCGGGTTTCGGGCCCAGATCGCCAACTGCGTATCGCTGTAGGCGATGGCGCTGCCGCGGTATGAGAGGCTGGGCGCGCCGTTGGCGTCCGTGTAGGCGACGATGATCGGCTTGCCGCTGGTGAACGATGTGTTGACCATCTCTTTGATCTGGTCCGTGAGCTTCAGCTCAGTCAGCGGCTCAGGCGCTTGCTGCTGGGTCATGTAATTCCCCTCCTGCTGTATTTTTTCTGCCGTGTCAGTTTCCCAGATTATATGGACACGCCGGCCTGAGAGGAAAGATGACGCGGGATTTCATTACTCCATCCGCCACGTACGGTTTACGAGGACTCAGTCACCTCAGCATGAGTTCGACGGGGTTCGGGTCGGTAAACGGACTGCCGGGGGGTCTCAGCGGCCCCAGAGGCGTCCTGAGGCGATCCTGGCGCCCTGTGCGAGCGACTCGAACTTGGCCCAGGCCAGCTTCTCGTGGCCGACGCGGCCGCCGAGGCCACAGTCGGTGCCCGCGATGACGTTCTCGCGGCCGACAACGCCGGCGTAGCGCACAAGCCGCTCCGCCACGAGCTCCGGGTGCTCGATGAAGTCGCTGGCGTGCCCGACTACGCCGGGCATCAGCGCCGTGCCTTCCGGCAGCTTGAAGTCCTCCCAGACGCGCCATTCGTGCTCGTGCCGCGGGTTGGAAGCCTCTACGGAGTAGACGCCGGCGTTGACCTTGAGGATGAGGTCGGCAATGTGACGCAGCGGGATGTCGTTCTTGTGCGGACCGTGAATGCTGCCCCAGCAGACGTGCAGGCGCACGCTCTCGCGCGGGATGCCCTTCAACGCGACGTTGATCGACTCGACGCGCAGGTCGGCGAAGCTGCGATAGGCCTCCACGTCCATGTCAGCGTGGATCTGCCACGCGTCGGCCAGGTCCGGGTCGTCGATCTGCAGCAAGAAGCCGGCGTCGGTTATCGCCCTGTATTCCTGGTTCATCGCCTCGGCGATGGCGAAAAGGAACTCCTCGTCCGTCTTGTAGTACTCGTTTCGCAACCAGTGCTCGATGGTCCCCGGCGCGATCGCGGTCAGGACGGCCTCTTCGACGTCGACACCCTGCAGCGCCGCATTGAGGTTGGCGATGTCCGCCCGCGTCTGCTCGAGGCCGATGTACCGCAATGACCCGACGCAGTAGACGGGGTCGCTGAGACCACCGGTGGCGCCCGCGCGCAGCGTTGGCGGCGCGCCTGCGCCACCCCCGCCGAAGTTGCGGAAGTATTCGCCGAACTCCTTGATGTCGCGTCCGATGATGCCGATATCGCGTGGACCGCCGCTACCGGGCCGCTGCTCGAGGCCGGCGAGGCGAGTGTTGGCGTACGTCTGCCAGCTGCGCTTCGACTGCTCGCCGTCGTTGACGATGTCGATGCCGGCGTCCGCCTGCTGCTTGACGACCTCTGAGACGGCGCGCGCGATGCGTTGCTGCAGGGCGTCCTCGCCGGGGCCATTGCCCGCGTCGCGGTCGAGCAGCATTTGCCAGAGGTCTTCGGGACGCGGCAGGTTGCCGGCGTGGCTGGTGAGGATGCGGTCTGTGCTGCGTTTCATGTCGCTACTCGCTTTGGAGATGAGGCTGGAGACGCCGTCAGTCTAGCCGAGGATTCTCGGTCGCTCCAGCCGCCGGCAGGAAGCGAGAGGCCGCCCATAGGGCGGCCTCTCTTGGTGTCCGGACGTACCGTCCGCCTAGGCGAACGGAGCCTTGGTCTTGTCGAGCCAGGCCTTGAGGCCGCTGGGTGTTGTAGCGCCCAGCCAGTTCGTCCCGCCCTGGTAGACACCGAGGTTGCGAAGTGCCGGCCAGTGCAGCCCAAAGGTCCCGGCGATGCCGAGCTTTTCGTTGTACATCATCTTCGCGTCGTACTTCTGAACCTCGTGGATGAGGCTCCTGCGGACATTGTCGTCGAACTCCTGCTTAGCCCTGGCCGTCAGGTCGTCCAACGTGGCGTCGCCGCCGAGGAAGTAGCCACCGTTGGAGTTGAAGATCAAAAACGCCGCCTGCGTCGGCTCAGTAACCGAGTTGTCCGGGCCCCAGGATGTACCAGTGAATTGCCCACCGGAGAAGCGGAAGCGCTCCGAGTTCCACACACTGCGAAAGTCAACGAGAACCCGGTTCTGAGTCCAGATTCCGGCACTCTCAATCATGCTCAAATAGATTTCGGCGCGCGTGTAGTACGTCTGAGGGAAGCTGCCCGCTGCTGGCTCGCCGTACGTGTTGTCAAACTCAACCGGCGTGCTTGCGCCGGCTGCCTCGATCAGCTTCTTCGCCTCGGCAATGTCGAACACGTAGTTGCTCGCTGCATCGCCCCAGTTGGAGGCGTCTTTGGGGTCGAGCCACCAGCCAGAGTAGACCGGCTGGTGCAAAGCACCCTCCCAGAAGACCGCGACCGGCAGACCTTCGGACGCAAACCGGTCAACGTTGTAGGCGACGTCGAGGAAGGTATCGCGGTCGATCGTCTTCATGAAGGCGATCCGCAGTCGCTCGTCCTTGAACGGCGAATCAGGGTGAATGCCGAAGTAGAGACGCTCGTTGTTCGTGTTAGGCGGGTTTGCAGCCATGAGCAGGTCCATGTTGTCGCGCTTCGTTGCCAAGACCTCTTCGGGCGGCAGTGTGGCCTCGAGAAGTGCGCCAGAGCGAAATTGTTCACCGACCGTTGCGCTATCGGTGATGACCGGCTCGGAAATCTCGCCGATGAAGGGCTCGCCATGAGCAAGCTTGGTTCGGTTGAAGTTGGGGTTCTTCAACCAGCGGTACTCGGTTTCGGAGCCCGTTGTCAGGTAATACGGGCCGGTGCCGATGGCTTGCTTCGTAATGTCAATCACGGTCTGATCCACTGCTTCCTTGGGTAACAGGTACATGCTGCCTAGGAGCTGCGATGCCAGTGCCGGTAAGATGGTTGCATCCGGACGCGCAAGTCTGATGACAACCGTCCGGCTGTCCGGCGCTTCAAAACCCAGGATCGAAGCCGCGGGGTTGACTGAGTTGGCCAGCTCGCCGCGCTGCTGGCCCAACTCAAGCAGGCGGTTCCATGTGAAGAGGACGTCGTCGGAGTCAAGGACACGGCCGTCCACAGGCGGGATCGGCGGGAATTTCGCGCCTTCGGCCAGTTTGACCGTCAGTGTGATATTGTCGGCAGACATCTCCCACGACTCGGCAGCGTCGCCTTCGATTTCGCCATCGGTATTCATAAGCACGCCGTCGGAAACACGGAAGAGCTGGCTATAACCACGGCGCGCTACGCGAATGTGTCCTCCGAGCAGCATGGGATCCAGGGTGGTCAGAACTAGCGGATGGGCGTCTGTATACAAGCCGCCAGCTTCCGCCTGTGACGTCTCGTCGACCCGATCGTAGAGAAGACTCGGAAGCGGTGAAGGCGAAGAAGCAGGGCTACCGCCCTTGCCGCTGCTTCTCTCACCGCCATCATCCTCTTTGCCGCAAGCAGCCAGGAACGCCGCACTGGCGGCCAAGGCACTGGTCACGGTAATTGCGCGGCGACGAGTAATTCGCCTATTCAGGCTTTTGTCCCAGTAGTTTCCTGCCAAGCTTCCCTCCAAGCCGACCTGACCGGTAAGTCCAGGCCGATGGGAAGTGATGTCGTATGAACCTATAAAGTTACACTCGCCCACAGGTCTCTCAGGCAACCGTCAACAGATGAACAGTACCAATGTACATAGCCGCTGGCAGTGATGCACATCTTCCTAAACCAACCAAGGAAGACTTCTGGGCTACCGCGATTTCGAACGCGCCTGAGAGGAGTGTTTGAATCGAATGAAGACCTACCAGAGGCGGGCTGTAGCCAGCCTGGCGCCCTCGACCAGCGAGTCGAACTTGGCCCAGGCGATCTTCGGGTGGCCGACGCGCGGGCCGAGGCCGCAGTCCGTCCCGGCGATCACGTTCTCGCGTCCAAAGAGGCGCGCGTAAGTCTCGATGCGGTCGGCGACGAGCTCCGGCGTCTCGATGAAGTCGCTGTCGTGGCCGACGACGCCCGGGATTATGACGATGTCGTCCGGGAGCTTCGCGTCCTGCCAGGCGCGATGGTCCATGGCGTGGCGGGGGTTGGCGGCTTCGACCGCGAATCCCTGCGCCCGGGTCAGCAGCACGATGTCGATGATTTCGCGCATCTCGATGTCGTACTTGTGCGGGCCGTGGTAGCTCCCCCAGCAGACGTGCAGGCGCACACGGTCCCGCGTGACGTTGCGCAGCGCGTGATTTAACGCTTCGATCCGCACCTGTGCGTGCTTGCGGTATTGCGCCGCGTCCACCTCGGGGTGGATCTGCCACGCGTCGGCGATATCGGGATCATCGATCTGCACCACAAAGCCGGCCTCGGCGATCGCCTCATATTCGACGCGCATGGCTTCGGCGATGCCGTAGAGGTATTCCTCCGCCGACTTGTAGTAGCCGTTCTGGAGCCAGTGCTCAATCGTCCCGGGCGATACAGCCGACATGAACGCTTCTTCAGCCGGTGAAGCCTCCAGCGCAGCCTTGAGGTTGTCGATGTCGCGCTGCAAGAACTGCTGGCCGATGTACGCCAGGGGTTCGACGCACGTATCGAAGCGCGGTACAGCGCCGCTCGAAGTGATTCCGCCGCGCGTGTTCTGCCCCCGCCCGGGGCCCTGCAGATCGAAGTACTCCGGGAAGTCGACGGCATCACGGCTAAAGATCGAATGGGGCTTGTAATCCGCCGGACGCGGCCTGGGCTGGTGGCCACCGAGGCGCTCTCGGGCGTAGGTCGACCAGCTGCGTTTTGACTGCTCGCCATCATTGATTATGTCGAGTCCTGCTTCGCGCTGCTGCCTGACGATATCGATAGCCGCAACGCGCACCGCCGGCTCGAAGGCGTCATGGTCATACGACTCGCCTTCGTCGCGGGCGACGAGCATCTGGCGCAGCTGATCGGGCCGCGGCAGGCTGCCGACGTGCGTGGTCAGGATGCGGTCGGAGTTGCGCTTCATGGTCGTCCCCTTCTGATTGGATAAGCAGGCTTACGTTAGCGCGGCGGCAGCAAAGAGACCAGCAGGCACAAGACAGGAGGCCAATCAGCCTCCGGCGCCCTCGTGCTCGAAGAACCGCGGCACGGATTTGCAGGTCGGGTCCGTGGTCACGAGGTAGCGCCACTCGCCATCCTCCCGCACCACTGTGGCGTCGACGGGAAAGTAGCGCGGCGAGAGGTCGTAATCGGAATCGACCCTCAGCGTGGCACGCTCTCCCGAGATGCGGATGTCGGAGAAGCGGTCCGCCTGGAGGCTGCGGTCGCCGTTCGCCTGCCTTGCGGCCAGAGCAATCGCCGTGAAATCAGGTTTCGAGCAGGTCTGACGCGTCTCCGCGGCCAGCAGCGAGTAGGCGAAATCGATGTCTCCCGCCGGCGCGTAGGCCTCCTGCAAGAAGCTCGAGACGGCTTCCTTGATGCGCTCCTCCTCACCGCTGTCGCTCGAAGCGCAAGCGGCGAAGACCGTCGTCGCGGCCGCGAGCATCAAGATGCAGCGGCCCCAGGCGGGACTCAACGCGGGTCGAGCAGTTGATCGGCGTGTAGCCATATGACGCGAGAGTAGCGGAAAAACAGGGGCACGCTGAGCAACGTCTGTGCCAGGGCGATGGAGAGGATCACCGCGAGGTGCCATTCGGCGACGACGGCGAGCGCGACGGCGACCGGCAGGATCGTCACGACGCCGAGGCCGTAGCTGATGTACATCGCGCCGAGGAAGTATCCCGCTTCGCGCAGGAACCGCAGTCCGCAGACGGAGCATGACTCCGACATGACGCCAAGGCGGCCCTTGAACGACGGCTCGAAAATGCGTCCCTCACCGCAACGCGGGCAGCGGCAGGCGATCAGAGCTTTGAGGTTCAGCTGGCTTCGGGCTGGCGACGGAGGCCACGCAGCTTCTGCCGTAGGGCAGTCTGGATCTCGGGCCAGTTGCGGTTGAGCCAGAGCGCGCTGACGAAGCCGATCGCTGCGAGGATGGTGCCGAAGAGACCGTCGATGATGAAATGATTGCCGGTGATTACCGTGGCGATCCACATCGCCGGCGTGATCGAGAGCGCCAGAATGCGTATCGAACGGCGCTGGGTCGAAAGGTAGAGGCCGAGGCTCAAAACGAGACACCAGCCGACGTGCATGCTGGGCAGCGCGGCATAAGGGTTGACGAGGGGCGAATTGTCGTAATCAACCGGGATCGTCATGCCCAGCGTGTCGACGATGCCGACCGTCGCCAGCCGGGGCGGCGCCACCGGAAACAGCACGAAAAACACCAGCGCGATGGCGCCGGAGATCAGGAAGGCGTTTCGTGTAATCGTATAGATGTGCGGCTTGGTCAGGAAAAGGTAGATACCGCACGCGACGATCGCGGGCCAGTGGGCATAGAAGTAGATCAGGTTGAACGCGTGGACCACCACGTCGTAGGAAATCGTCGCGCTCTGCAGCGAGATCTCTTCAAAGATGCCGAGGTGGGACTCCAGCCGCATCAGGTAACGGGCGTTTTCGAATGCCGGCCGGGCGTCTGAGGCAAGGTGCCTGCCCATGTAATAGAAGAGGTAGGCGCCGAGGAGAATAAAGGGCTCGCGTACGAAGCGCGAAAGCAGGACATCACGAAGCCGGCCAGTAAGCGACTGGGGAGACATCTGGATGACAGCTTCGTTATTCACGATAGGTACATTCGTTTCGGTGAAAGCCAACCTTCACGCGAACGTTAAGAAAGGTTAACGCCTAAACTGGTGCCTGGTCAAGGCAACCCATGAGTCACGGCGGCGTAACTAAAACGTTACAAATTTCCCAACATAACCCGTAACACCTGGCCCCTTGCTGCGTTTGTTGCAGTAGGCCCCACTTGGGATCGGGGTCATTTTTCAAGCACGGATGCGAAGCATGGGATTGGGCTGTATGCCCGATCTGCTGGCTAGGGGCCAGGTCATCGCATCCGTTGCCCCTCGCGCTCGCGCCATGTTTCGCACCCGAAAAGGCGGGGAACATGGCTTTTAGCAGCAATCGCGAGGAGATGATCGTCCAGAATATGCCGCTTGTTACCTTCGTGGTGAGCAAGATGGCAGACGAGTCCGGTGGCTCCCCCTTAGACCGGGAAGACGCCATCGCCTACGGCACAGAAGGCCTGATCCAGGCCGTCGATAACTTCGACCCGACCCGTGGCACGACTTTCGCAAGCTTCGCGATTCGGCGTATCCGTGGGTCCGTGCTCGACGCGATCCGGCGCATGGACATGCTGCCGCGCTCGCTGCGCAAGAGCACACGAGAACTTGAGAAAGCCAACATCGAGCTCACGACGATGCTCGGCCGCTGGCCGACGCAGAAGGAGCTTTCGCTCAAGGTCGGCCTGCCCATCGACCAGGTCCGCTCAATTCTCTCGCACAGCGGCGCCCGCGTGGTCTCGCTTGATGGGATGGTGGGCGACACGGAGGAGGGCTCCCACGCCTGGGAGATGGCCGATCCCGACGAGTATCCCGACCCCGCTCTCGCACTCGACCGCAAGGCCGCTATGCAGCTCCTGGGCTCGGCGCTGAGCGCGCTTTCGAGTCGCGATAAAGAGATCGTCAAGATGCGCTACTTCAAGGCGATGCCGTTCCACGAGATCGGCGAGAAGATGAACCTGTCCGAATCGAGAGTTTGTCAGCTTCACAAGCGCATCCTGAGCATGCTGAATAAGCAACTCAAGAAGGACATGAGCGCGGCTGCGTAAGGAGCACGAATCTGTCGATAAGTAGGAAGGCAACAAATTTGCGAGGGCACGGATTGGCCATCGGCTTCCCGTTCAAGGCTAGCAAGTCTGAAACCGGCTCACAGGCGTCAACGGTGAAGCCAGGGGAGCACACGCCTGTCCGAGGCTTGCTCACGATCTTCTATGCGATTGAGGTGGCGATTGCAGCCGCTTTGTTCGCGTTCTTCGGGCCGCGCCTCTCCGGCGATGTCGAGATCCTTGCGATCCTGCTCGTACTCAACGTCCTGGCTGAACTGAAACCGATCAATGTCTACGGAGCCAGTGATATCTCGATCGGCTTCGTCATCACGATGGCGATTATCATCCTGTTCGGCATCCCGGGTGTTCTGGTCGCAGCTCTCGTTGAGGCCACGGTCGGCGCTGCCAAAACCAGGCGCCCCGATAACCAGTACGGCCACGTGCTGCACATGATCGCGATGTATGCGGTCGTTTACAGCGTCGCCGCCGCCACTTATATGCTGCTCGCGGATATCAACCCAGAGTCCTTCAGCTGGATCATGCTCCCCGCCACGGCGCTTGCAGCCACATTCGCCTTCTGTATGCAGGCCACGCTGATCAGCATTGAGACGAACCTTCGGACCGGCGAGTCGATTCAGCAGTTCTGGTGGAAGCACGGCTGGCTGGCGCCGAACTACATCGCGCTGCACCTCGTCGGTCTTGCGCTCACGGCCGCCTACCTTGCCCTCGGCGTGGCCGGCATTCTGGCGTTCGTCGCCCCGGCCGTCATGATGTGGGTCACCATGTGGCAGTACGTCGACAAGACGAAGGAGAGCGTCGTCAAGCTTGAGAATCAGAACGACGCCCTGCGTACCGCGAACATCGAGGTTCGACGGGTCAGCGAAGAGCTTCGCACCAGCTACGACGGCACGCTAGAAGCGCTGGTCAATGCGCTGGATGCGCGGGACCAGGAGACGAAAGGGCACTCACTGCGCGTTTCCCGCTACATGCTCGACATCGCGCGCGAGATGGGCGTCATCGAGGGTACACAGGAATGGGTGGACATGCAGCGCGGCTCGCTGCTGCATGACGTCGGTAAGATCGGTGTCAGCGACTCGATCCTGTTGAAGCCCGGCAAGCTCACCGATGACGAATGGGACCTGATGCGCAAACACCCCGAAATCGGCTACCAGATGTTGCGCCAGGTGAAGTTCCTGCAAGGGCCGGCTGAGCTTATCCTGGCCCACCATGAGCGATGGGACGGCCGTGGCTACCCGAAGGGGCTGCATGAGGACGAAATCCCGTTGGGCGCCCGTATCTTCTCGGTCGTCGATACGTTCGACTCAATGACCTCGGACAGGCCCTACCGGAAGGCGCTGACGACGCTTGAGGCCATGAACGAGATCATGGCCTGCTCGAACACGCAGTTCGACCCGACAGTCGTCGAGGCGTTCCTGGATATCTACGAAGTGTGGGTCAAAGAGCGGGAAGAAATGCACGGCGAAGAGCTTCGCCGTGTGGCGTAGACCGAAATGGGAAGACCCCTCAATTGAGGGGTCCTCAGGCTCGATGCGCTTAGTGCCAGCTGTAGTTGGTCATGTACGCTCCTCCTTGAGCCTACCTAGTGCATTCCTTGCGCTAGGTCAGATGCTGGAGCTTCCCGCCAGCTATCCGTCCGTATTCTTGACTGGTTCGCCGGCTTTTGTCAATCACTCCGGCTTCAAAATGTCTGGAATTCTTCGTTACAAACGATGGCCGAATCAGCGCGAAAACTAGGCTTCCGCGGCGTCTTCAGGCGCCGTTGCGCCCGTTTGGCCCTGTCCGAAAGCCCTGAAGTAGAAAAGCAACGCCGGAAAGATCGCAAGGCCGGCAACGGCAATCGCGCTGCGCAGCGATAAGTAGGTGGCGACCAGGCCGAGCAACGGACCGCCGCTGGTCTTGCCGAAGGCTTCCATCTGGGAACTCATGGAGATTACCGTGGCGCGTACGCGTGATTCGACATTCTGGTTCAGCCAGGCGAGGTGTAGCGGGTCATACGCTTCGGAGAGCGCGATGGCGACGACGATGCATCCCCCGGCGATCGCGAAGCTGCCCGTTGTCGCGACAATCAGCACGGCCAGCATCTGCAGCGCATTGATCCAATACAAGCTCCGCGAAACGATGGCGTGGCTACCGAAGCTCTCGATGCGCCAGCGGCGGATGAACTCTACGACCACCAGGCTCAATAGCGCGGCCGCCATACGCACGACGCCGAACCAGATCACGGGCTCCAGGCTCCACACCGACGGGAAAGTCAGGTTGCGGTCGAAGTGGGCGACCCAGAGCGTAGTGAACCCCTGCCCCGCCATACCGTAGAAGGCCATGATCAGCAGGATCGTCACGAGCAGGGGCCTGGAGGCAACCAGTCTGCGGCTTTGGCTCAAGGTGTCGCCCAGGTCCCGCCACGTTTGTCGTGCCTCGGGGCGGGCGGGACGACGGAAGCCGTCCTCCCGCATAGACAGCACCAGGAAGATCGCCAGCAGCGCGAAGCCGGAGCCGCCGAGGAGGATGGGCAGATTCAAGTCGTAGGTTGCGATGCCGATGCTGATCGGAATGGCGGCTATCCAAAATAGCTTCGTGACCTGTGCGGTGCGCAGATATATCTGGTTGGCGCGCGGAACCCCGACTTCGTCGGCGATCCAGGCTTCACCGGCCCCGCTGATGAAGGTGTAGCCGAATCCCCAGATCAGATGTCCGGCGAAAATCGGCCAGAAGCTGGCGACCGCTCCGCTCAGACTCATGCCTGCGCCGAGGAGCAGGAGGCCGATTAGCACGGACCGTCGCCGGCCGTAGGTGTCGGCGATGACACCGGTTGGCATCTCGCTGACCAGGATGGCGCCCTGCAAGGCGGCAGCGACTACCAGAAGCTGCAACGCGGACAGCCCGACTTCCGTGGTCTGGAAGATCAGGCTGACGCTGATGACGAGCGTGTAGAAGAACGCGTAGCCGCATTTCAGCGTGTAGTAGGCGATGGCAGGGTCGATGCGCCTTAACAAACCGAGGACATGATAGCCGGGCAGGCGTAGGGGGCAATACCCCTCGCAAACGATCGCATCGCGCAATTACTGTCGGCGCAGGTTTGAACCGCGATACGACGCGAGATATCATGACGATAATTCCCAGGGGAGAAGAGAGATGCAGATTGACTGGGCCCAGACGATTGAAGACATCTTCGAGAACGAAGTCACATGCCCTCGCTGCGGAGTATTCACGCCCCAGCTCTTCGCAGGCTACTCCCGCGCTCCCTGGGGCGCCGAGTACGCTCCCCGCTGCCAGAATTGCACCAACAAGGAAGACTGCGAATCTCGCAAGCTGATCTTTCTCTGCGCCGCCTGCGCCCGCGAGCTGCGCCTACGGGCCCGTCCCGTGGACCAGCACGAGATGATGGCGCTGCTCATTCAGGACTGTCGCAAGGACCTTGAGGAGTGCCTCGACTACCTGGCGGAGTTCTGGCAGGAGGACCTCGACTTGCCGCCGGAGGAGAGCGAAGCTCGTCTCGAGGACGTGGCGCCGGATGTTTTCGAGGAGGAAACTTCCTGGCGGGCGCGGCTGGAAGAAGAGTACCTCGGCTACCACCGCTGGTTCCGCGATCACCACGTGCCGATTCCGGAGCCGGAGTGGCGCTCTCAGTACGTTGAGGAAGTCGTCAACCTGGGCTACACGACGGCGCTCGGCGACTGACCCGGCGACAACTCTGACGTGTCGACCAACAACCTGCCGATACGTATTTTCGCGGCCGGCCTGCCTATCCTCGTCATCGTGCTGATCGCCGGCGTTGCCGGCTACGTGAGCAAGGGGACTCAGGCCGCGCCGGTAGCGCCACTGCCGGCGGCGGAAGAACGCGCCACGGGCATCCAGGGCACGGTACGGGGCTTTTCCAACGATCAGCTGACCATTGTTGTGGCAGACGGTACGCCGATGACGTTCAACCTGCCCGGCGAATCCACCATCGAGCACCTGATGACGATTACGCCCGACGACCTCAACATCGGCGACTGGATCAATGGCGGGGCGATCCCGCACGCAGATACGGTCCTGGCGCTGGTCGGTCTGGTCCTGATTTCAGACCCGGTGCTCCACACGCCATGAGGCTGACGCGAGAGGTCAAGTTCGGG
>DASTLN010000114.1:0-1741 GCA_035714925.1 Dehalococcoidia bacterium
GGCTTCGGGCCGGACGGCCAAGATGCTCGGCATTCGCTAGCGAAGCCGGTCTGTAGAGGAGAATGAATTGCTGAAAATCAGACTCGCGCGAGTGGGCAAAAAGAAGCAGCCCACCTATCGCGTCGTTATCGCCGATGCGCGCGCGCCGCGCGACGGCAAGTACGTGGAAATCGTGGGCAGCTACAACCCGCGCACGGAGCCAGACACCTTCGTCATCGACGAGGACAAGGTGAAAGACTGGCTCTCGAAGGGCGCTCAGCCGACCATGCGCATGCGGAAGCTGCTCGCGAGACAGGGCCTCATGGCCGCGCCGACCTTCCCGCCGCCGAAGCCGAAGCCTGCGCCGGAAACCGCCGCGCCTCAGGCGGCTGCCCCGGCGGCGACGGCCGTCGCGGAGCTCGAGGCTAGCGCCGAGGAAGCTGGTGAAGAAGAACCTGCCGCCGAACAGCCTGCCACCGAGGACGCTCCCGCCGAAGACGCTTCCGCCGAAGCCCCTGACGCCAAGGCACCCGAATAGATGAAAGAGCTCATCGAGTACATCGCCACCTCCCTCGTTGAGAACCCGGACGACGTCGAAGTGACGGAGGAGTGGGACGGCCACCGCCACGTCATCCACCTCGACGTCAACGAGGCCGACATGGGCAAGGTCATCGGCCGCGGCGGCCGCGTCGCCGAAGCCATGCGCTCCCTCCTCAAAGTCGCCTCCGCCCGCCAGGACACCCGCGCCGTCCTCGACATCGGCGACTAGCCGCCGCCTCCGCAACGGCATGGCCGAACCTCCTCGCCCTCAGGGAGAGGCGAGCCTTCGACCAGCCCCTCAGCTCAAAGACGCGGTGAGGGTAATCGCTCCGTAAAAAAAGACGATCCGTCCTCGACATCGGCCCGAACACCCCGTACCGCCCACCTACCACCTCCTCGCCCTCAGGGAGAGGCGAGCCTTCGACCAGCCCCCTCAATTCAAGGACGCGGTGAGGGCAATCGCCCCGTCGACGAACACGATCCGTTTATCCTTACCCCGATGACCCAGCCGCCTCGCGATCACCCGGACCCCGAAACCGCCGTCACCGTGGGCCGCATCACCGGCGTCCACGGCATCCGAGGCGAAATCAAAGCTGAACCGCTCACCGACTTCCCGCAGCGCTTCCAGCCCGGCAGCCGCCTCTGGATCGACGGTGCCCCGTACGACGTCGAGCGCGGGCGCTGGCAGGGACGCAGCGTCATCCTCAAGTTGCGCGGCGTGGACACCCGGACCCAGGCCGAGGCGTTCCCCGGCAAGGAGTTGCGGGTGCCGGAGGCAGCGCCACTCCCTGAGGCGGATGTCTACTACGTGCACGACCTCATCGGCCTGCGCGTCGAAGACGCCGGCGGCCAGACGCTGGGCGAGCTTTCCGACGTGTTCAGCACGGGGTCGAACGACGTTTACGTGGTACGCAGCGAACGCGGTGAGCTGCTGCTACCGGCGCTGGACGACGTGGTGAAGCAGATTGACGTCAAGGCGGGGCGCATCGTCGTTGCGATACCGGACGGCATCGAGTTCTTGAAGCCTGCGCCGCCGCGTAAGAAGCGGCCGCCGCAGATACCGGGGACGGACCCTGGGGCGAGGGCCGCGCCCAAGACGTAACGTCTGCTAAAATCGACTTCGCGTGGGGATATAGCTCAGTTGGGAGAGCGCTGCGTTCGCAACGCAGAGGCCGGGGGTTCGAGTCCCCCTATCTCCACCAAACCCTAGGAGCGTAGCTCA
>DASTLN010000115.1:0-5177 GCA_035714925.1 Dehalococcoidia bacterium
CGGGCTGCCGATCTCCTCATCGCCCTCGATGCAGAACTTGATCTGACAGGGCAGCTCACCGAAGACGTGCTTCAGCGCCCGGATCGCCAGCATGCGGGAGACGATGTTGCCCTTGTCGTCCGAGACGCCGCGCCCGTAAAGCTCCCCGCCGCGCCGCTGCGGCTCAAACGGCGGCGACGTCCATTCTTCGATGGGGTCCGTCGGCTGTACGTCGTAGTGGTTGTAGAACAGCAGGCGACGCGGGCTCCTCCCGGCGTGCTCGGCGTAGACCACCGGGAATCCGTCCCCCCGCTTTGGCAGCAGGCGTGCCGTCAACCCCTCCGCCTCCAGCAGGCGAATCGTATGCTGCGCCGTCTCCTCGATTGCCGTGCCATGCGCGCTCACGGTCGGCAGCTTGCAGTACTCGACCACGTCCGCCAGTGCGAGCTCCAGGTTGTCGTCGATGTAGCGAAAGACGTCGTCGAGACTCACAAAGGCATCATGGCAGACGATGCGGCGCTTGTCTTGCGTCCGCGTTCCTTCGTGTGCGAGACTCATATCATGCGGCGAATCGTGTGGACCTCAACCTTCGCCATCTCGGCGGCAGGCGCACTTGTAGCCACATTCGCAACAGGAATGTTATGGCTGCTCGTCATTGGTGCAGTACTCCTCGCGATGAGCATTGCGCTGTACCAGGGTTTCGAACAGCCGATATTGAAGATTCTCGAAAAGGATGTCGTCCCGTGGTGCTTTCCCACATCGACCGACGACGTCGATAAGCGACAGAAACGTCTCACGCGCCCAAAACGCTCCTGGTGGCCCTTCTAGCCTATGCCCCGTCTCTCAGCATCCAGATGCCGTGCACGGGCTCCCGCGACAGCCCGACCAGCGGACCCGGGGAGTCAGGCACCGTAAGCGGCTTGAACCCGAGTCGCAGCCAGAAGTAGACCGCCAGACCGCGACCGTCCGGCACCGGCGCGTACACCTTCTCGAAGCCATGGCTCCGCAGATGCGCGTCCAGCGCCAGCCCCGCCTCGCCGCCGAGGCCGCGAAAGCGCCGGTCCGGGTCGACGGCCAGGAACGGGACGGTAGCGCTTCCGGGAGCCGGGACATCCCTCAGTACCACCGCCACGCCGATCGCGGCGCCTCCCGAGTCGCTGATCAGGACGCCGTTGCCTGCAGTCACCGCCGTTTCGAGGTCGGCTCGCGTCCACTCCGGCGCCAGTGCGCCGTCCAGCCACGTCATCGCGGGCAGAAGACCGGTCGTGAGTCCGGCGAGGGCGATGCGCCCCGATGCGAGCGGCTGGTCGAGGAGCGTCGGCGTCACGCTTGCGGCGTCAGCCACTCTTCGACCGCCCCGGCGATCTCCCGCGAGGCCAGGTCACGCAGCGTGCAGCGCGGCAGGGAGCGCAGGAAGGTGTCGCCGTAGGCCCTCGCCCGCAGCCGCCTGTCCAGCACCAGCAGCACACCACGGTCCGTCTTGCTGCGGATCAGACGTCCGAATCCCTGCCGGAAGCGCAGGATCGCGTTCGGCACCGCGTACTGCTCGAACGGTTCGTCGTACAAAGCAGAGCGCGCCTGGTAAATCGGGTCGGTCGGTACGGCAAACGGCAGCCGCGCTATGACCAGCAGCGAAAGCGCCTCGCCGATCACGTCGACCCCCTCCCAGAACGACGCCGTCCCCAACAGCACGGTGCGCGGGTTTTCGCGGAGCGCCGCCAGCATCTGCCTTGGCGAGCCGTCGGTGCCGTGGCCCAGCACCAGGATGCCTTCGGCCTCCAGCGGCCCCTTGATCGCCTCGTATACGCCGTTCAGCGCCCCGTAGGACGTGAACAACACCAGCGCACGCCCCTGGCTCGCCCGCAGCGTCTCGACCAGCAGCTCGCCGACGTTCGCGACGAAGTCGCTGCTGTTTGGGTCCGGCAGGTCCGTCGGCAGCGCTATCAGCGTCGACGCTTCGAAGTCGAAGGGTGAGCCGAGTAGCAGCTCGTCCGCATCGTCAAGGCCGACGCGCTCGCGCAGGAAGTCGAAGCGGTCGTCGGCGCTGAGCGTGGCGCTGGTCAGGATCACGCTGTCCTTGGCCTCGAACAGCTCGCGACGCAGCACGTCCGCCACCTCCAGCGGCGCCGTCTTCAGCGCCACCTCGCCGCTGTTACGCTCGCGCTCCAGCCAGCAGATCAGCGATGCGTCCTCCTCGAGCAACGCGTGCGTCCAGCCGAACTGCAGTTCGGCTCCGATCTGACACAAATCGGCCGCCTCGGTCGCTATCGCGTCCTGCTCCAGCAGCCCCTGGTCGCCCAGCTCCAGCATGCCGCGCACATCGTCCAGCAGCGCCATCAGGTCGCTCAACGCCGTGTCCAGGTTCGACGCCGAGATCTCGAGGTCGGACCACACTCGCTGCACCCGCGTCGAGCGCGTCACGAGCAGGCGCCCGTCGCCCTGCTCGCGGTCGTCCGGGCGGCATTCGACCAGGACGCGCGCCAGCAGCTTGTAGGGCTCGCTCAACCGGGCTCGCACCCGAGTCGCCGCCGTCACAAGAGACGCCGAGACGCCCGCCATGTACGCGCCCGGCGCAAGCAGGTCGCCCGCGCCACCACGTGAGGCCTCGTTGATCGAACCCGCCAGCCCCGAAGCGCGCTCCCCGGTGCGGCGTCCGATGCGGTCGAGGAAGTCGTTGAAGTCTGCTTCCGTCGCTGAAAACGCCAGCCGCGAAGTCGCCTCGTCCTCCAGGTTGTGCGCCTCGTCGATGATCAGGCGCTGATACGGCGGCAGCACGTGCCCGCCCGTCGCGATGTCTGAGAGCAGCAGCGCGTGGTTGACCACGAGGACGTGGGCGGCGTCGGCGCGCTTGCGGGCCCGGTACAGGAAGCACGTCCCGTTCTTCACAAAGGGACACGCCGTCTGCAGGCACGGCGTATTCTCCGCCGCGATGCGCGACCACGCGGGGTCGGCGCTCGAGTGCAGGTTGAGTTCGGCGCGGTCGCCCGTCTGTGTCTGCCGCAGCCAGACCAGCATGCGCGCCATCAGCCGCGCTTCGTCCTTGTCGGCGGGCGCCGAATGACGCAACGCGGACCAGCGCTGCAGGCAGAGGTAGTTGCGGCGGCCTTTGAGCGAAGCGATGCGCAGCGGCTCCGGCTCCACGTCCGCCAGCAGCTCCCTGATCACCGGCAGGTCCTTCTCGATTAGCTGCTCCTGCAGGCCGATGGTATCTGTCGACACGACGACGCGTTCACCGCTTCGAATAGCCTGCAGCGCGGCGGGCAGCAGATACGCCAGCGACTTGCCGGTGCCGGTGCCCGCCTCCACTAGGAGGTGACGTCCCTCTGTCAGCGCGTGGTTGACGGCCCGCGCCATCTTCTCCTGCTCCGGCCGCTGCTCAAAGTCCGCGAAGTGGTGCGTCAGACCCCCGGCGCGCCGCAGCAGGTCGAGCACCTCCGCGTCCTGGACCGAGGCGCTGCCGCCGCCGTTGAGCGGCTTGCCGACGTCCTCGGGCGCCGCCAGCAGCTCCGAGGCCAATCCAGCCACCATCTCCACGCCTGCGGGCCGCTCCGCCAGCACCTCGCTAAGCAGCGACGCCAGCGACCAGTCGGCCGCCGCGGCGAGGCGTTGCACCTCGTCCAGCAGCCAGCCCGGCAGCTCGGCCAGGCGGCTGCGTAGGGCCAGGAACACGGAGCGCGTCGCGTCGGCGTCGGCGTAGGCGCGGTGCCGCACCGGGAACTCGATGCCGAGGTAATCGGCGATGCCGCGCAGGCTATAGTCGTGCAGACCCGGTAGCAGCAGTAACGCCAGGTCGTGCGTGTCGTACTGCGCGCCCGCAACCCAGACACCGCTACGCGCCAGAAAAGTCGTGTCGAACTCGATATTCTGGCCGACCACCGGGCTATCGCCGACAAACGCCGCGATCTCGGACGCGACCGCGGCGAAATGCGGCGCGCTCATTAGTTCAGCGGCGTGGATGCCGGTGAGGCGTTCGACGCGGTAGGGCGGCGGATGCACCGGCTGGACGAGGGTGCGGAACTCGTCTTGCACGCCCTCGCAATCGAAGGCGATCGCCGCGACCTCGATGATCTCGTCGTTTTCCGGATCGAGGCCGGTCGTCTCGGTATCAATGGCGACGTAGCGGGTAGTCACCGTGCCTCCGATATGTCGAACAGATGCGCGAATCGTAACAGCAACACGCTGTGAGCAACAAGGAACAGGCAACAAGCAACCAGGCGACCCAGTGCCTGTTACCTGTTACCTGTTACCTGTTATGCAACTAACCCTCGAACGTGCTCCACTCCGCCAGGTACGGCATCAGCCAGCCGAAAACGATAATCGCCAGCACGATCCCGGGCGCCGTCAGCCGCCGCAGCGGCGGTAGCAGCGCCACGATCGGCGCGCCGAGCGCCACGAATAACCCCGCCACGAGCAGCGTGTAAGGGCCGTTCAGGCTGCCCAGCGCCTCGCCCTCCCCTCGCATGCCCAGCAACGCGAGGCCCAGGATCAGCCCGATGCCGGTCCAGAACATCGCCAGCGCGCCGTGCAGGATGACGCTCATCGAGACGGCACTGGCGCCTTCCGGCAAGAGCTTCGCCATCAGCGCGCTCTCCACGCGCAGCCGGACCAGCCAGATCGACATCAGCGGAGTCGAAAGCACCGCCATGCCGTAGCCGGTCACGAACCCCGCGAAGACCTCGGCCACGTCAGCGTTCCAGCATCGTTGTCGCGGCATCGCGGTCCAACGTTCGGCAGGCGACGGCGCGCACGCCCCAGTCGCGTTCCAACTCACGTAGCAGCAGCGGCGGCAGATCGTCGATGGGGACGAGCGTGAAGAAGCCCGGCCCGCTGCCGGCCGCGAATACGCCCAGCCGTTCCTCGCGGCACAGCGCCATCGCCGACGCCACCTGCGGCGCCAGCTCCCCAACGTGCGGATCGAATGCGTTGTGCAGGTCGGACTCGCTGAGCGGCAGTCCGCGCCGCACGCTCTCGGCTGCGACGCGGGCCTTGTGGCCGTCCGTGAAGTCGACCGGGCTCAGTTCGCCGTACATGCGTCGCGTCTTGTCCTCGAGGTCGACATCGGCCACGAAGAGCGTCAGGTCCAGCGCCTCAACGTCCGGCAGCGGCTCGACCTGCTCGCCGCGCCCGCCGACAGCCGCGGCGCCGCCGTGCAGAAAGAACGCCACGTCCGACCCCACGCCTGCGGCAACCTCAATCAG
>DASTLN010000116.1:0-5347 GCA_035714925.1 Dehalococcoidia bacterium
CCATCGCTTCGCTGACCATCGTGTTTGAGGCTTGACGCCCCAACCACTTGTGGGTCGGGTCCAGTCCGGCAAACCGCCAGATGTGGCCCGCCGTCGGCGCCCGCTCGATGTCGATATGGCCCAGCAGGCCCGCCGTGATCACCGGCCCGATGCCGTGGACGGACTTCGCCCACCGTCCCTCCGGGCGGGTGTCGGTGTAGTCGTCGAGCGCCTTCTGGATCACTTCCTCAGTGCGCCGCATCTGGTCCGTCACCCACCCCGCCGTGAGGGACGGCTCCTCCCCCTGCGCCCGGACGATGCCCGCGCCCTGGATTCGGAAGTCCTGTATCTGGTAGTAGAGATCGACCAGGTGCCGCGCCTCCGACTCCGGCATCACCTGAGCCGCCGCGCGGATTTCGGACCGCGCCATCGTTAGGATTGGGGCTCCTGAAGTGGTCTCCCGGCAACAGCCGGACGGGGCATCAGCGATGGTCATGCTTGTCTCCTTTCAGAACTCCAATGTGAATCCGACCTCAACACTTCCAGCAGCCGGTCCATGTCTCGCGGCCGCATCACCCACGTCTCGATTCCCGCCGCCTCCAGCGCGCCGAGCCACGCCGACTGCTCCGGCGTCAGCCTGCCTGTGTCCGACTTCAGCTCTAGCGCCAGCGCCCGCGGGCCACGCACGCAGAAGTAATCGGGCCACCCGGCGGACCCGGAGAGTGCCGTGACCCAGCGCCCGTTCTGCTTCATGGCAGGGCGAAAGTGCGTGAACTTCCATGAGTACAGCCGCAGCGCGTCCTCAACCGCGGTCGCAAAGTCTCGCTCCGAGATCGTCATGCCGTCACCGCCTCCGCCAGCACCCCTGTCCGTACCCACTCCTCAGCGCGTGCGTAGGCGGCTTCGGCCTCGGCGCGGTCGTCAGTGTGAAGGTCCATGTAAACGGTATCGCACCAAGCCGAGCCAGGGTGTGGATGGGCGTCGGCGGTGGGTATGGCAGCTACCACAAAGTAACGTGTGAGACAAAGGGCCCCCGCCGGCTCGTACTCGCACAGGTCGCAGTCATGCCAAGACGCCACCCGCCCGTCGAACCGCGACTGCGCCACCCAGCACGCGGGCAGGTCGCCTCGGTCACTCACTGGACTCCTCCAACGCCGCGCCGCACTTCGGGCAATACTCGCCGCCCATGCATGAGATCAGGCAGTCGGCGCAGACGAGAGCGTGGCAGCAATCGCAAGTGACGAGGAAGTCGTAGTCCCCGCTGGCGCTGCAACTACCGCACCGCAGCTTGTCCTCGCTCATGCCGTCCGCCTCCGACGCTGCGGCGCCGGCGTCACGATCGCGGAGTGCTCGCCGCCGCAACCCGCGCACGGCACCACCGGTTCCGCCGGCTTCGGCGCCATCCCCTTCGCCGCCAGGTAGCCCCCCAGCTCCCCGTCCAGCACCGCGCGCGCCAGCCGCTTCGCCGCCGTGTCGCGCTGCGGGTTCGCCTGCCCCGCGCAGTAGTCCCGCATCGCCGCCGATCCGCCCGCCTTCGCCTCCGTCTCCTCGCGGACCGCCTGCGTGAACGCGCCGCGCTTCAGCTTCGCAAACATCAGCCCGATCGGCGAGTCCATGTGGTATCCCCGGTCACGTTGCGCCACCACCCACTCCAGCGCCACGAGGGACGCCGCCGCGCCGTACTGGCCTACCAGCCGCGCCGCCTGGCCCTTGTCCTCGCCCAGGTCGCGAGCGATTTTCTCGATCGCCTGCTTGTCTTCGGTTGTAATCGCCATTTGCGTCCTCGCGTCTTCCCGATGAAAAACTGACATCCCTTGAGGGAGGGGAGGGGTATCGGGGAACTTAAACAAAATCGGGAATGTTGTTTAAGGCCCCTCCCCTCCCCCTCTCGAAGCACTGCAGTACGTCGTCGGGATAAGCCGTTGGGTTAAAACGGCACAGGGTTGCGCTTATTCGATTGACAGTGCGTCAAGCACCTGCCCGCTCTTTCCACGGCTTCTCTTGCATCGGCTGTGCTGGCGTCGCCGCCGCCCGATCGTCGCGGTCAGCGAGGCCGTCCTGGTCGCGCCCGGCTGTCTCACCGGGCGGGCGTCAGGTCATAGCCGGTACACCACCTGCGCTGTCATCAGCCGAACCCCCTCTCCGCCTTCGCCTGCTCGTACGCCGCGTTCAACTCGGCCATCGCCGCCTCAGAGCCGCCTGCGTCCGGGTGCGCCGTCTGAGCCGTCGCCCGGTACGCCGCCTTGATCACCGCCGCGTCCGCCGTCGGCATCACCCCCAGCACCTCATGCCAGGGCCGCTTCACCCGTGCACCCTTCGGTGCCTCCAGGAAGCCTGCCGCCGCCTCCGCCAGCTCGCGCAGGATCCCCCGCTCATCCGCCAGGCGCAGCGCCTCCAGGGTCAAGTAGACCGCGCGGATGTTCTCCTCCCGCCGGTAGAAGCGGTTGCAGGTGAGGGTCCGCTTCGAGCCCTGAGCCCAGAACTCCACGACCGCCGAAGTCTCGTTGCGGTTCAGTTGGGGCAGAATCTCGAACTCCTGCACGGACCGCCACTTCCGGAAGGTCTCACGGATATCACGCCTCGTCTCATCGACGCTCTTTGTCGTGGATAGCTGGCCGTACCTCATCGCTCTCCCATCAGTACGCCGCCCATCACTCGACCCTCAATCGGAAGCGGTCAGGGTGTACGGGGCGGCCAGCGTCGAACGCGGCCACGAAGTCACGGGCGCGCTTGGAAAGTGGGACTGCAGGCCCCAAGTCAATAGGACACCATTCCCGCTCTGCTACGTAAGCGTCCGGAAATCCTGCTCGGTGAGCTGCCCGCGCAATGGGGCAGTGGAACCCTCCCTCCCGCTCGCCCTTATTGATGTCCTCTTGCGTTACCTCAATCGTGACGTACTTCACTTCGCCTCCGTTTCTGACTGCCATAGGTAGAACCACGCAAGCATCAGTACGCCGCCCATGCGCCCGGCCCCTGCGCGTCGTATATCTCCCGCGCGATTGCCAGATTCTTCGCCGGGTCGAACGCGTCAACGTAGTAGTTCCACCCGCGCGCCGCGAACTTCCCCGCGTGAATGGCGTTGATCTGAAGAATTCCGCGATCGTCGGTCGGCGACACCGTGGGCCCGTAAACCACGTCAGGACGGAAGTTCACCGACTCCCTCCGCGCCACCTCGACCATGTAGGGGTCGTCAGGGAAGGTAGCCAGCACCAGCGCCTCAAGCGACCCGGCAGCGTAGGCCGGCGGCGCGGCGTTCACCACAGGCGCCGCCGGAGGAGCGACCGTTGCCGCCGCTGCACTCGCTGTCGGTACGCCTGCGACCACGCCTGCATCAGCGCGACCGCCAGGTTGCCCACCGCGTAGAGCCCAAGGAGCGCCGCTACGCAGGCCGCTAAGATGATCGCCATCTAGCTCTCCTCCTTCTCTCGGGTGTGCTCTTCGATCAACTTCACCGCCTCCTTGAGGCAGTCCATGCATGCCGTGATCTCCGCGTCCGGCCCCAAGTACACCGCTACTAGCGGACTCCTGCGGCACAGGGAGCACCACGGCATCCGCCCCGCCAGTTCGATCGTCTCGATTGTCGGTATCGCCATCACGCACCACCACCGCTATCGTGAGCGCCGCCAGCGCCATCAGTAGCCATCGGATAATCCCTCACCCTCCGCTAGTCGTTCCGCCCGTCTGTCACCCATCACAACGCTCGCCATTCGTCGGCTCGGAAGGGCCAACGTCGAGGGGCATCACGGACTGCCGCATCCGTTCAGCCGCTATGAAACAGTAACGTTCTTCTATTTCAATTCCGATTGCCTTCCGGCCCATATTCTTAGCGGCAAGCAGGGTTGTGCCGAGTCCTGCAAAGGGGTCAAGGACTGCCGACTCGCTGAACTTTTCGACGAGCCACTGAACGTGCTCCAGACGACGCGGCGCGGGATGCGGTAGCTGCTCGTAGTCGATGCCGTCAGACGTTCCGTTTCCGCGTCCGGTGTTGAATTGCTTGGTCGAATTGTTCCGGGCGACGAACTCTCCCGGTAGCACACGCCCGCCTTCCCTCGACGCGGGCGGTGTGCCAAACACATAGGCCACGTCCGAGCCAATCAGGATGCGCCCTCGGTAGGACGGGCGGGCGTAGCGCAGCCAGCAGACGCGCAGGAAGGGAAGGGCATCGTTGACCCCACTCAGGAAACGCGGATCGCTGGCGCAACCTAGATGCACAACCAATCGTTCGCAGGTCAGCAGCTTACAGGCTTCAGTAAACAACCCAACGGGGTCAACGCCGGGGAAAACTGAGTTGGGCCACACCGGGTCAGTAATCACCGTCTCCACCGGCCCCAGCGTCGGCAGCACCTCGCGGCAATCGCCGTGGTATATCACGATGCCGTCTCGCTCGTAGTACGGCCTCACGCCATCACCGCCGCCCGCGCCGCCGCCGCCGCCGCCAGCACGTCCGCCAGCCGGTACAGCAGCAGCCCGCCGCGACCGCGCGCCGCCACCGGCAGCGCATCCGTCCACGTCCGCGAGCGCCCCGTCAGCCGCATCGCCTCCCGCTGCGTCACGTAGATCGCGCCGGGGTCCGGCTCGTACGTCATTCCGGCATCGCCCCCGTCCGCACCCACTCGGCGGCGCGCTCGTAGGCCGCGCGCGCTTCGGCCTCGTCGTCGGTCAGGACAAAAACAACCTTGGCCCCCGCGCCTCCAACGTTGCTCCACTGTGGCCTGTGAGCGAGTTCCCATCTGGTTTCCCCCAGTAAGCCAGCTACGACATAGAATCGCGTCGATTGTTTCTCGTGCATCTCGTCGGGCGGTTCGTCTGGGGGACACTTGGATACGTCGGTGAGGGCTGCGACCCGGCCACTGAAAACGACATGACGGCAGCATGGCGGAAGCGTCTCGGCCAACGGCGCTGTACTCGGTGTAGCGGCGCTCATCCCCATGCCCTTGCCCTCCCGGTCGCGCACGTCTCCGCCGTGTGCACCAGCACCCGGCCCGCCACCGCCGCCGCGAGCGTCCGTACGCTCGGCCCCTCCTGCACCGCCGGCATCGATTCGTCATCGTCATCGTCGAAGAGCATCACCGTGCAAACCCCCGCCGCCACCAGCTTTTCCGCCGGCCGCCCCGCATACAGCAGGACGCCGTGGCCCGCGAACCGCTCCACGTCCCGCGCCAGCGTCACGTAGAACGCCTCGTCGCCCAGCTCGCACGCCTGCACGGGCGCGGGCTCCGGCGTCCTGTCCTTGCTCCCGAACAGCAGGCTCATCGGGTCGCCTCCGTCGCCAGCGGCCAGCCCGGAATGAGAAGCCAAGCGCCCTGGATTCCAGCCTCGGCCGCGCGGCGAATGAAACATTGTGGGCAAACGATGCTGTATGTCTCGC